>NZ_JAZHLI010000053.1:0-30694 GCF_036549475.1 Aurantimonas sp. A2-1-M11
CGCTCCGGATCGCCCCGCGTCGCCGGTTCGACGAGGCGTTCGAGATCGGCGAGCAGCGTCGGATCGCGATCGGTCAGCGGCCGCGGACCGCCGCCTTCACGCCGGACGCGGCCATGCGGAAGCGGCGGTGCGTCGAGGTCTTTCAATCCGCGCCCGATCGTCGAGCGGGCGAGCCCAGTGATCGCCGAGACCGCCGCCAGCCCGCCCCGGCCCGCTGCTCGCGCCTCGCTCGCGGCGAATACCCGCCGGCCCCGCTCGTCTCGCTTCGAGCCGTCTGCCGCCCACCGCTGCTCTATTCCGTACCGGTCGACCATGCCTCCATGGCTAATCCCCGCCGCTGCGACAGGGAATCGCACCACGATGAGTCATACTGTCGCAGCCCAAACCCAACAGAACCGATTCAGTAGTGAATGCAGATGTCCTAAGTCCAGTGGATCCATGCAGATGCGTCAGACACCCGTATCACAGGAGCCCCTGTTGGTATGGGGTAGCTTAAGAAAAGAAGACCGATCCGAAGCCGGACTAGGCGGCGATTTCCCAGAGGTTCTTGGTACCGTAATGCCGGATTGATGGCCATGTTGCGGCAACTGGCATCCGCCGTGGTGGCGACATGGATTTCGATCAGGCAGGACGCAAAGAGCCGAACTCCCAGCGATCGAAGGATTGAGAACTCAGGATTGTCGGCACCTCCGACGCGGCCACTGCGCGGCTAAAGAGGTAGCCTTGACCAATCGTGCAACCATGGGCCCGCAGATAACGGGCTTGGTCCGTAGTTTCGACGCCTTCGGCAACAGTCTGCAAACCGAGCACTCTGGCCATTTGAAGCACCGCGTCGATGACGGCCGTTGCCGGCGGATCAGTTTCGTCAATCCGTTCGATGAAGGATCTGTCTATCTTGATCACGTCTACTGGGAACTGCTGGAGATGGGATAGTGAAGCATACCCTGTGCCGAAGTCATCCAGGGCAACCATCACGCCAAGGGCTCGCAACTGCTGTAGCATCCGGGACACCTCCGGTCCAAGCTGGCCAATCAGGACAGTCTCCGTGACCTCGATGTCGATCTCGGAAAGGGATTGCCCATGCGCATGGGCATGAGATTGAAGACGTTCCGCCAAGTCATGACGGCGGAAATCACCCGCTGAAATATTGACCGCTATACGTCCCGGCACCATGCCTTGCGACTGCCAGCGTGCGAGATCGGAAAACACGCCCGAGAACATGCGATCTGTAAGTCGAACCGTGATGTCCGCATCTGAAAATGCTGCTTCGATCTCGGCAGGCGGCAGGATTTCTCCACGCTTCCCGCGAATGCGAAGGAGGGCTTCCCAGCCCATGATCAGGCCAGTATGCAGGTCAATTTTCGGTTGGTAGAACGGCTCGATCCGGTCTTCTGCCAAGGCGGCGCGTGCCACTGTCAACATCCGCGACCGACGCTGAGACGCATCTTTCAATGAAGGCGAGAACTCGCGAATGCTACCGGGCATTTCCGCCTTTGATGCATACAGGGCGAGATCGGCTGCAATCAGAAGCTCGCCGGGATCGTCCGCGTCACGCGGCCAGATGGCGACGCCAACGCAGTAGCTGATCGGAATATGCATCTCGTCGAACACGATGGGAGCAACGAGGTGTTCGAGGATTAGGTGCACCACATCACGGTGCCTCTCTGTGGACAAAAGATCGGGAAGGATGACAGCGAATTCGTCCCCACCAAGACGAGCAACCGTCGCACCTTCCGGAATGCTGTCCGATAGACGTCGAGCGGTCTCTTCTAGAACCTTGTCCCCAGCAGCGTGCCCCAGCGTGTCGTTCAGTTCCTTGAAGCTGTTCAGATCCAGCACCACCAATGCTACTGAGCGGCAGTTTGCCCTTGCCTCCTCAATGGCTGATTGAATGCTCTTCTGATAAAGTGCCCGGTTAGGTAGCTTCGTCAGCGGGTCGTGATAAGCGGCCCAGTTCAGTTCGGCCTCCGCCACTTTCTGCTGGGTAATGTCGAGCATTGATCCAACGAGGCGAACCGGCCGTCCCTCGTCACTGCGCACGATGACGCAGCTAGTCTTCACATCGATCCAGTCTCCGGATACGACGAGGAACCTGTACTCTTCGTTCCAGTAGTCAGCCCCTTCGTCCAATGCCACTGTTTGGCTGACGAGAACCCTCTGGCGGTCATCGGGATGAATGTGGTCCAGCCACCAGTTCAGGTCTGTGCCCCGATGGAGTTCGGGGTATCCCAGAACCTTCTCGTAGGCCCCAGCCCATGCAGCGCGCTGCTCCCCGAATGACCAGTCCCAGATGACATCATTGGAGGCATATGACGCGATGCGAAAGCGCTCTTCGCTCGCGCGAAGCGCCGTCTCCGCGAGCACTTGTTCATGGATGTCTTCAAGGCTGCCATACCATGCGAGGATAGAGCCTTCGTCATTCCAGCGGGGTCGCGCGCGGGCGCGAAACCATCTGTACGTTCCATCGACGAGGCGTACGCGATACCGAACGTCTGCGAGATCGCCGTCACCAGTCTTGATCGCCTCCGCCCAGATTTTCGCAACGCCGGGCAGGTCGTCAGGATGAACCACGCTAGCCCAGCCTTTGCCTACTCCTTCTTCAAGGGGCTTCCCGACAAGCTCTGTCCACCGGGGGGCGATCTCCGTCACCTGGCCATCGGGATCGGCAACCCAAGCGATCTGCGGGTTGAGTTCGACATACGCCTGATGATGATCTTGTGTCGTTCGAAGGTCTTCGAGCGCCTTGATAAGGCGACTTTGCTCTACTGCCGTCGCACGAGCAACGCTCAGCGAGTGCCAAGTAAACGCGATGGCGGCGGTCAGTAAGACGACGAACGCTACGACCACCACCGTCGCCAGTTCGTCGGAGGTCGCCCAGAATGCAGCCTCTTCAACAGTCCCGATGCCAGGCGTGATCGTCACCCCGGACATAGCCACGAAGTGCAGCGATACTATCGCCCCAAAGAGGGCCGCAGCGGCGGGCCACGCCACCGTGTAGTGCGTCCACTTGGCGAATAGCCATCCCGACACGACGCCCAAAGCAAGGCCCAGGGCGATGGCTATCATGCTGGCGATATGATTGTGGGCCACGCTCCCTGCGACGCGGATGGCATGCATGTCCAGGAAATGAGCAAGGGCAATGCTGAGACCGATAACAATGCCAGCCAGAATGCCACGTTGCCGGTTGAGGAAGCCAAAAACCCACCCAGCCATTGCGAGGCAGACGGCGGCCAGTATCGATAGAGAGGCGGTTGCCAGATCGAAGTGAATGTCGAGGTCATTCCGATACCCCAGCATCGCGGTGAAGTGCGTTGTCCACACACTCAGCCCTGTCACTGATCCAGCAAAAAGCAGCCAGCTTCTTCGAGACACTTTGGTCTCGGCCTTCAGGGCATGTTGCGCAACTGAGACCGCGGTCAGGCACCCGAGCGCGCAGATACCGGCTGCCAACGCAACGAAACGCAGGTCATGCTGATGAACAACAGTGTCGTAAAGGCTCCACACGCCAGCCATCCCGTTTCTTTGAAGTCAGAATAGGGGACGAAAGTTCGCAAAATCTGAAGTCACGACGATTGCCGGAAAATCTAGGTGGCATTGTTTCATGAGACGCCAGTAAGCCCGCTAGCGCTGTTCAAGCAAGCAGGAAGCGAGACCCGCGCACCTCGGTCAAGAGCGCAACGAAGGCGCTGAGGCGTCGCGAGCCGTCACATCCCGACACTGTGTCCGTAAGAAAAAAGGCCTTACCTGCCGGGGCAGGTAGCCTCAGGTCGCCAGCCGCCCGCTCTTCAGCACCAGCACGACCACGACTCCCTCATCGGACCAGTCGTAATTGATTGTGCCGCCAAGTTGGCCGGCGACGCTGCGGCGTACCAGATTCGAGCCATAGCCCTCCGCGCTTTCCGGCGCCTCGACCGACGGCCCGCCCCGCTCGGTCCAGACCAGAGTGACATCGTCATCCTCAGTGGTTCCGGACAAATCGAAAATGCCCGTATCGGTCGAAAGCGCGCCGTATTTCAGCGAGTTGGTCGCCAGCTCGTGAATGATCAGCGACAACGTCGTTGCGGCCTTTTCGCCGACACCCATGCGCGGCACCGCCACCCGAATGCGGCCCCTGAAGGCACCGAGATCCTCGTAAGGCGCGAGCAGCACCGTTAAGAGATCGCCGAGCAACACCGCCTTGCCCTGATCACCAGGCAGCGGGCGCACTAGATCATGTGCGCGTCCTAACGCCGCCAGCCTTCCAGTCAGCTCCGCCGCCATTTCCTCGGCCGTGGTCGTCGAGCGCGAGGCAATGGCGGTGAGGCCGGAGGCTATGGCGAGAAGGTTCTTGACCCGGTGGCTCATCTCGCCGGCAAGCAGCTCGTGGCCCTCCTCGGCATTCTTGCGGCCCGTAACATCGAGGAAGATCCCAAACATCTGACCCTGGTGCAGCGCCTCGTCATCGCCAAGGCCGCGGGCTGAGATCCAGCGGATTTCTTCGCCAACAATGATGCGGAAATCGATCTCGTAGGGACCGACTATGCCTCGCGTCGCCGTAAAGGCTGCACGCACGCGGTCGCGGTCGGCCGGAAGGATATGCGCTGACAGATCCTCGAACGTCACCTGATCGCTCTTCTCAAGCCCCCACAAATCGAAAGCCCGCTTGTCCATGTCGAAATCGTCTTCCGTGACGGTCCACGCCCACAGCGCGACACCTGCGGCGTGAATGGCGCGCCGTAGATTTTCTGGCTTGGAAAGCGGATGCTGGGGATCGCCAAAATGCATACGATGAAGCCCCTATGATCAGTTGCTCACCCGCAGCATCCCGAAGCGCTTACTGAGGTGCAGCGAACGACACGTCGACAGTCGGCGCCGACGGCAGCGCAAACGCCTTCGACGCCGGATCGTCGAGCTTCTCGATCATCGATTCGTAAGCCGCAATCGCATCATGCTCGAGAATAAGAAGGTTCTGGACCACCATCTGGAACGGATCTTCGGTTCTGTGGTTACCAAGGGATGTTCCTTGTGTTCGGGAAAGCAGGAAGGTCTGAGCTGTTCTTTCTGTTCCTCGCTCGCGATTGGCCAGCGTCGGCTCGAGACCGACATCTTCCATCTGTTGTCGTACGTCGCGATCGAAGATGACGCCTCGGGCGCCCTTCTGCTCTGCCCAAAAGGTTTCGGCGATCACCATGACGTGCGGCTCCGGGAGGCCGTGGCGCAACAGCAAAGCGCGCGCGGGGCACTCCGCTTCGAAGGTGAGCGGCCGCGTCGTGCCGAACAGTTGGATCAGTCGGTAGGCCCAGCCAACCTCGATATCGGCTTCCATCTCCCGCACGTCGTCGACGCCGCCGCTGCGTCGGACCGCGAAAGCGATATCCTCGAGATGCGCGCTCATGCGCTCGATCTCGGCGCGGAAGAGCTGGTCGAGCTGGTCCTTGGTGGTCATCGCGGCGGTGGGTCTCACGGTCAGGTCGGCAAGCAGCGTGTTCAGCCGCCGCGCCATGTAGGCCGCTTTGTGATGGTCGGACAACCGAAGCGAGAATGAGAGACGGGCCTGTCGCGGCACCCGCCGGAACCGCGTGGGGACCCTGGCACGCCAATAGAAGGTGTGGCCGTGTCGTTCGAGATTGCTGATGTCGTGCCGAGTCGCCACTGCCCGGATCCCTTGAGCTTGGAGCCCGGGATCGGCCGCATGGGCATCACCTCTGGGCTACAGGTTTGGGCCCAAAGCACCGAGATGGCACCGAGAGGATTCTCAGTGACTGAAAACAATAGCGATTACAGTGGCTTGAGATAGACTGGCTGGGGAACCTGGATTCGAACCAGGACTAACGGAGTCAGAGGCCGATGATCTATAACGGAGGCCATCTTCACGAACCCTTCAAAACAGGGGTCGTACGCCGAGACAGCCATATGCAGCTCTTAGAATTTCGCATTCATATCCACCTCATATCCAGCACCTGTTCTCTGGTGTTATCCCCAGCTTGTCTGGACGCCAATGAGCCGAGGCTCTGTCCCCGTATCGCTGCTCGTGTTGCCCGGCCCCCGCGTCGATCCGAAGCAGGAAACGGCCGACAGAGCTTGAAGATCAGACGTCCTACGCATTGAGCTCCGAACTACCGACGCTGAAGCTTCCTAACGGGATGACGGGATGCGGGGCAGGCATCACCAGTGCAAGGGGACGGAGGATCAACTGTTTTGTGTTCTCCGGGCCAGCGCTATGTCGGCGCTGTCTCGCTCTTCCTCAACTTTGCGATCCGCTTCAGCCGATAAATTATCTCGTATAAGCGGCCACTGCAGTCCTAGGAAAAGCAAGTTCAAAACAGGTGCGGCTACCTTGGACCAGGCCCAAACCTCGGTCGAGAAGTTGCGCCAAATTACTTCGTTCAGAAGTGCCATGAGCAGGAAGTAGAGCGCCATGCGGATCGACAACGTTCGCCAGACGTCGTCCGTCAGTTGAAAGCCGGCCTGGAGTGAGCGCTTTAAGAAAAGCCGCCCGAAAACAAGGCCGATCAGGATTGCGAGTGCACCGCCAGCATTTACTACCGTTGCGCGGAACTGAAGATAGGATGCATCGTCGGACAGTATCGTGAAGCCGCCGAAGACACCTGCCAGAATGACCATACCCGCGGGCATGTAGGGGAAGTGCCTTTTCACGAACCAAGAGTAGAGCGCCGCGGCGGCGGTTGCTACGAAGAAAACTGCGGTGGCAACAGCGAGACTAGCTGCCTGCAGCCCGATGAGAAACGCAAGTGTCGGTCCGATCTCGATGGCAAAGCGCTCGAGTAGCTTGCTCTTGTTGATGGTGCGCCATGGAGACAATTTCATTTTTCCCTATTGTCTGCATCAGCTACAACTGACGCAGCCATTTCGATCTGACGCGAAGATAGAATTTTCGTATGACATTTCAGGCAGGCGAACCTTCATCGAGCACGAGGCCGTAAAAAACTGTCGCTCGGACAGTGCCGGAACTTCAAGCGTGGACGACGGGCTCAGTTCCCCGGAAGCCAGGCACCAGATCATCGTCTCGTAACCGATCATCAGACTGGAGCGGCAACAGGAATGCCTGATCACGGTCGGAATCTCGCCCCGAGAGACCATACCTAAGCGGCCTACATCCGTCCGACTGCTGGAGGGTGAAGCCTTTCAGAAGCAGGTCCGACTGCCGTCGAGGCAGATTAGATTATGACAGAGGGGCATCTGCCAATTCGGGAACATGCGCGGCAGGGGGGAGTTGGTCGAAGACGAACCAATGTGCTGACATTCCACGTGCGGAGGAAACATCGTGAAAATCGCATCGAATTCAGTCGCTGTCGCCGCTCTGCTGGTTGCCTCATCCGCTTCTGGGCAGACGGATCAGGACGCGCCCGGTGATCCCCAGTTCGAGTGGGGGGAACGCAACACGTCCTACTCGCCGGCCTTCGACGCGCAGTTCCGAGCGCCAATCGTCGTCACCCAAACCGAATTCGACGTCGAGACCATCGTGGACGGCCTCGTCCATCCCTGGGCCATCAAGAACCTCCCGGATGATACCGGCTACCTCGTGACCGAACGCACTGGCACCCTTCGTCATGTCACGTCCGACGGAGTCCTTTCGCCACCAATTGGTGGTACGCCCGAGGTGCGTGATGAGCGGCAGGGCGGGATGCTCGACGTTGAGACGGGGCCGAACTTCGCCGAAGATCGAATGATCTATCTCTCCTACGCCAAGCCCACCGGCACCAACGAAGCGGGCATGACTATGTCGGCCACCGCCGTGGGTCGCGGACGGCTGTCTGAAGACTTCACGATGGTCGAGAGCTTCGAGGACATCTGGGTGCAGGATCCGTCCGCGCCCGAGCCGCTCCATTACGGCAGCCGGGTCGCCTTCGATGACGACAACCATGTCTTCATCACGACGGGCGAGCGCTTCACCTTCGAGAACCGCCCCCGGGCCCAGCAGCTTGGGGCGACCTGGGGCAAGACAATTCGGGTCAACGCAGACGGGTCAATCCCTGAGGACAATCCATTCGTCGGCGTCCTCGAGGCGGACGACTCGATCTGGTCCTACGGGCATCGCAACATCCAGGGAGCCCAGGTCGTTGACGGTCAACTCGTGGTGCTTGAGATGGGACCGCAAGGCGGCGACGAGATCAACTTGATCGAACCCGGCCTGAACTATGGCTGGCCGCTGGTTTCCTATGGCCGGCGCTATGACCGGTTCGGCGGCGCCCCGATCGGAACGGGGACGGCAAAGATTGAGGGTGCGGCGCAGCCACTCTACTTCTGGGATCCCGTGATCGCGCCGGGTGACTTCGTGGTCTACGATGGCGACATGTTCCCGGAATGGCAGGGGGATTTTCTGATCTCGGCTCTCGTCGCCGGCGGACTGGTACGCATTTCGCAGGGCGAAGATGGATTGGTTGAGGCCGAGGAGCGGGTTTTGCCCGACCTGAAACGCACCCGCGACGTCGAGGTCGACGACGATGGTTCGCTTCTCCTCATTACAGATCAGGAAGACGGCCGCCTTCTGCGCATCACGCGCCGCTGATCCGGCATTGGGCGAGGACGAGTTCCACCCACTCCGTCCGCATCGTGCCCCCCGTTCCGGTACTTCGCCGCTCGATCACATATGTCCCGGCATCGAAATCGACCGGACTGGAATCTGAAGGGCGATGGCCATCTCGCAGCATTCGCTCCCAAGGTTGAACCGGACGCGATTTTGCCTGTGCGATGGGCGCCCCCTCTGTCTGCGGTCGCGGATTGATTACGTGCCTCGACCTGCAGCCTAGACGAGTTGCCGGCAGCCGACATCGCGCTTGCCTGTAGGCGCATACATATCGGAGTTCCTGTTTCATTGAGTTTGGTCGATCT
Source organism: Aurantimonas sp. A2-1-M11 (assembly GCF_036549475.1). Lineage (NCBI taxonomy): Bacteria > Pseudomonadati > Pseudomonadota > Alphaproteobacteria > Hyphomicrobiales > Aurantimonadaceae > Aurantimonas > Aurantimonas sp. A2-1-M11. The sequence goes on from NZ_JAZHLI010000053.1 coordinate 8,833, forward strand.
GTTTCTGCATGACCGGGATAATAGACCCGTTCAACTGGGATGCAGATAAACGTGTTCCCGACCAACAGAAAACCGCTCTCTTGCACTGGATTGTGGAGGAACACGGCCGGCGTGCGGTCATTGCACTTTATAGCGCGTCACCACTGGCGATTTTCAGGTGCCCTCGGGACCCCAAAATACAGGCCAATCTACCTCGATGCGTGCGCTAACGAGGTAGTTGGGTACCCAGCATCACAATCGCGACCGAATTGAACAGATGGAAGGAGACGATCATGAAAAGAACGACCTCCACCGCAATTGCACTGATCTTTGCGACGAGCGCTGCACCCGCACTCGCCCAAACCACCTACACTTTTGCCGACATCGACGCGGACGGAAATCTTGAACTGAGTTCCACCGAGTTTGCTCGGGTGGCACAGGATAACTTTGGTCGTTGGGATGCCAATGCAGATCAGCGGATCGACGAGGACGAGTTCTACGTCGGCACATATCATATCTGGGATGCAGACAACGACGGTGTCCTGACCTCCGAGGAATACACGGCGGGCTGGGACGGCTGGCTGGTTGACGAAGAGCGCGTGACTTATGCGTCGCTGGACGCGGACACCGATGGCGTCGTCTCGGAAGACGAATTTGGGGCCGGTCTCGGAAACACGTCCGCTTTTGGCACATGGGACACCGCCGGCGATGGCTTCCTCGATGAGGAAGAGTTCTCGACCGGCCTCTACAATGTATACGACATCGACAACGACAACATCATCGCCCAGTCCGAGTATGCTGATTTCAACAATGTCGCCTCGATGACTGCCAACGCCGGTGCTGTCGGCGCCGCTGACAACACGCTAACGGCCGAAATCATCAGTCTTTCCGAATGGAATTATGATGACCTTTATGCCAGTGGAGTCAGCGCCGAGGACTTCATCGACGAGATGGAAGTCTATGGTCTGACCGGAGATGAGATCGGCGATGTCGAAGATGTCATCATTGGTTCCGACGGTAAGATCTTGTCGGTGATTGCCGAAGTTGGCGGTTTCTGGGACATGGGCGATACCCATGTCAGCGTTCCGTGGGAGCAGGTCGAACTGAGGCCGGGAGCCGATGGTATCATCGTCCCCGTGACCGAGGAGACGGTGGAGGACTACGGCCTCTTCGAGAATGATCTTGTCACGGCAGCGACCGCCACCACTTCGATTACGGCCGAGGTTGATGATGCAGAGTTCGGGCCGCGAGCTTGGCGCGTATCCGAGCTCATTGGCGACTACGCCCGGCTTCGCCAGGACGACGGCTATCGCAACTATGGCTACGTCAATGACGTCATTCTTCGCGACGGTCAGGTTGCCGCGGTCGTCGTCAATGCCGACGTAGGCTACGGCACCAGGGGTGCATATGCCTATCCCTACTACGGTTATGGTGCTGGTTACGGCTGGGGGCCAGGCAACCAGTATTACGACCTGCCCTATGCCGAGAATGACATCGGCGAAATGGAAGCTTTCGACTCCGGACGGATCGGAGCTCAGTAACGAACGCTCCACCTGACACCAAAGGTGCGATGCTCGGCTATCTGGAGGCCTCGGCGAATCAGCCGAGGCCTTTCTCATGGTGGTGGTGGATGCGGACCTGCAGAAAAGCGGTCAGAATTGCGACGGGCTCGCGCTTCTGCAGCACCCCGCCGTCGCTTGTTCCTGGCGGTTGCGAGAGCTGGAATCGCTTCCGGTCTGTCGCACAGGCTGCAAATCAACTGTAATGTATGCGCGCACGATATCCTTGCTCGAAGAAGACGGCACAAAGCGTGACGACAATGGCACAGGCGATCAGCCCGAGGGCGCGCTCCAGAAGGCCGTCTATGCTGGTTGGCGACAGCAGGAAGACCGGACACAGCACCGCCCACACCAATGCCAGCCCGATCAGGACACGTCTGGCCCAGGTGCTATGGTGCCCGATCCCACCGGCCATGCAGAGCGGTGCCAGGGTGAAGAGCGCGCCCAGTCCGTAGACGAGATAGATGTGGATCACCACGCCGTCATCGTCGCCGTCGCCATACTCGTTGCGCGCCCCGATGATGATGACGAGCGCGGCGAGGATGGCAAACGACACGACGCCGATGGACCATCCCGTCCTGCCCAGATGGGCATGCGCGGCAGCGAGTGACACGGCGAACAGGCCGGCCGCGAACCCGTAGAGTGCGACGTCCATCACGATCTCCCACTCGCCGGCGGCAAGATCACTGATCGTATCCGAGACCCAATGGTGATCCGGGACCAGAGCCTGAGCTACGAACGTGCCTATGATCAGCACCGCACATCCCAGGATCCCGATGCCGGCGAGCGTCATGAGAAGATAGGGGCGCTCCATGACTGCTGGCATGCCGCTCGAGTGCTTCATGGATCTTTCTCCTTTGCCTTCTTGACAGACCTAGTTTCCAGCGATTGCCGGCTCCTTCGGTGAGTCCCTGCCGATCGCTAGGGCGAGCCCCCTGCAAACCGGAAGCGGTGGGGGTAGTGAGGACCACAGTGGACCGAAAGTTGGCGGCAGCCTTGTCAATTTTTCTCACGAGCTGAACGCATTACTTTGCGATTACCAGCTCGGCCCCGAAGCGCAGAGCGAAGCAGACGGCGGAGGCAGCGGAGGCAAGCGCCGCGCGGCGATTGAGGACTGCGTTGCGGTTGAATGCGACGACAATCCTGTTGATGTCGGCAGAGTCCAGACGCTCGAACTGCGAGATCCGTCTGACCGACCGAAGCCCGGCCTGATACCAGAACCAAGCCGCTAAGAGCGCCGTTGCGATCGCGGCTATATCAAGGATGTAGAACGTGGTCGGCATTCAGTCGGCTCTTGTTGGTCAGGGTTCGGTGTTCACTCGTGAAGACTCGGCAATGCCGGGTCAGCGCGCCAAAAGGACCATCAATAGTCCCGCCAGACTGCGTTCAACAGGCCCGATCTGATCGGCCAAAGGATATTCTTTGGCCCTTGCCTTCAACCGAGACAAGGGCACCTTCAGCTCAGGAAAGGCGATCGCGGGCATGGAACAATCGGATGGAGGGGAAACTCGCCCCGCAAAGTCCATGCATCACCTGTGCGCTGCGATCAAAGAGCAGAAATGAAGCGAGGGGTTGTGGATCATGGAAACGTGGGTGCCGTTGGCCGTAGGGTTTTTCCTGCTTGTACTGGGTGGAGAGCTTCTGGTCCGCGGGGCAGTCCGGATCGCGACCAGGCTGGGGGTGTCGCCGCTTGTTATCGGCCTGACACTCGTGGGTTTCGGAACGTCGATGCCGGAGCTCGTGACGTCCGTTCAGGCGGCGCTGTCGGGTTCTCCGGGGATCGCCTATGGCAACATCGTCGGATCCAACATCGCGAACATATTGCTGATATTCGGGGTCTCAGCCCTGATCACCCCGATCGCGGTTGCTTCCGGCGCCCTGAAGCGCGATGGCGCAGTGATGGTCGCAGTCGCCGTGCTGTTCGTTGTGCTCGGGCTGACGATGCCTTTCGGCCGCGTCGTTGGGATCCTATTCCTTCTCGGATTGGTGACCTACGTGTTCGTCGCCTTCCGCCAAGAAAGTGGTGGCGTGACGGCACATGGTGCGGTCTACGACAAGGCGGCTGCGACGCAGGAAGCGGATCCGGCGCTGATACCCAAACCTGCGGATAGCCAGGCGCTCGCAACACCGCTTCTCATCGCTGCCGTGGGGCTGGGTTGCGTGGTCGTCGGGGGTTACTTTCTGGTCGAAGGTGCGGTGAATCTCGCGCGGGCCTTCGATATCTCCGAAAGCGTCATCGGCCTGACCATCGTCGCCGTCGGAACCTCGATGCCAGAACTCGTAACCTCGGTCATGGCTGCGATCCGCAAGGAATCCGAGGTTGCCTTTGGCAATATCATCGGGTCGAACATTTACAACATCCTGGGCATTGGCGGAGCGACCGCGCTTCTTGCCCCCACCGAAGTGCCGGCCGAAATCCTGGGTTTCGACAATTACGTGATGCTCGCAGCCTCGGTCCTCGTCATCGCCCTAGCCTATACCGGACGTATCATCTCGCGCGTCGAGGGGGCTGTGCTGGCACTCTGCTACGCGATCTACGTCGCTTGGCTGTGGCCGTGAGCAGCAAGTGCTACAGCCCCGGAGCCGTCGCCCAGATCTCAGAGCATGGCGTGAGAGTTGCCCAGCGGCGAGGGAAAACCTTCATCGCACTCGGGCGATCGATCGCAGATGAGGCTGCGGGCAATCTGCTTTCTCGGATCAGAAGTCAGCTCTGATTCCTCGACCTGTCGTCGACTAAACAGCAGCTTCAGATCCACACGGCCTCACGGACTGATGGCAACTCCGTGTCACTATTCTTGCACCCGCTGACGTCGCCGGCAAGGAAGCGCACGACCACCAACTTGCGAATGAGGGCCCAGCGAAGAACGCCCTTATCCCGCGCTCGTCGAGATGAGCTTGTAGCCAAGCCATCCAGATCAGAAAAATTTGCTGTTTGCGGGATCCGGCAGGAAGTCGACCTGCGATTTGAGAGGCTGCGAACACAGATGACGACTGCTCTACTAGCGATCCGATCCCTGTCAATCGAGCTCGGGACGATCCGACGTGTTGAGTTCAAGCACTTCGTTGACACTCGGTACAAGGCAAACCCTAAGCATAAACACGCGGAATGCCCCCGTTGATGCAGCCGATCCGGCGACGGCGCGTTGCCTGATAACAAATCTTTTCGCATCCTACAGGCAAGGCAGACTGAGATGTTGCAACCGGACGTGATTCGCAACCGCCTCTTGGCGGTGATCGCCTTCATTGTCGTGATTGCGGCGCTCCGGTGGAGCTACGAAGTAACGATGCCGCTGGTCGTCACCCTCTTCATCATCGGCGCGGCTTGGCCGATCAAGCCGTGGCTGGAAAAGATACTGCCCGAAAGCCTCAGCTACGCCGGGACGATCCTCGTCCTCTTCCTGATCCTGGCCGGCTTCTTCCTCGTCATCTATCTCGCCGCCGCGCAGGTCGCCGGCACCTTCGCCGAAAACCAGGAGCGGTTCCGCTCGATCTACGACTCCTATGCCGCTTGGGCGGCCGAAAGGGGACTGCCAGTCCCTGGCGGCAACAACGGTTACGACAATCTCGTCGCCATCGCCCAGGTGGTATTTTGGGACGTCTACACCGTAGTTGGCTATCTCGGTGTCATCGCCATCCTCGTCATCATGGGACTGCCCGAAGTTCCCACCTTCGCCAAGAAGCTGCGCGAGCAGTTCGACGCTCGGGAAAACCGCGAGTTGATCGATACGATCGACGAGACGGCCGGAAAATTCCGCCAGTATATCGGCATGACCGTGCTCGCTAGCCTGATCACCGGCGTCGCCTCGGCGCTGTGGGCTTTCGTCATGGGTCTCGACCTCGCGTTGATTTGGGGCGTCCTGAACTTCCTACTGAACTTCATTCCCGTGATCGGCAACATCCTCGGCATCATTCCGCCGACGCTCTACGCCTTCATACAGTTCGGCGACATCACGACGCCGATCGTCGTATTCGTTGGTTACGCGGCGCTCCAGCTCTTCATCAGCAACGTCGTCTATCCGATGTTGCAGGGCCGCGGCATGTCGATGCCTCCAGTGGCGATCATCATGGCGCTCCTGTTCTGGGGGTGGGTTTGGGGCATCGCCGGCGCGCTGCTGGCAGTGCCGCTGACCGCCGCCCTCCTCATCGTCTGCCAGCATTTCAAGAGCACCAAGTGGATCGCCAATATACTGGCCCGAGAAAGATAGTATACGTTTCCGGCATTGGGACGGAGATTGTTTCGCTTGCCAACAACGGCGGCGTGCAGCAGGCATATAGAGTGGAAAAAATTCTCAATCAATTTGCATGCGTCGAGTATCCTCACATTAGAAGTTCTCGATTTGGAGAAGCATCGCGATTTGCCTGCTACGCACACGATCATCTAATCACGCATCTGAGCAGAGACGCTTAGCTACCTACAAATTTCCTTGGAACATCGCGCTCCTCATCCTGTTCCATTTGTCGTAACGTGAGGGAGAGAACACGATGATCAGAATATTTCTTAGGACAGCCACCGCCGTTGGCCTCCTCATTTCGCCTGCGATTGCACAGGATAGCGGGTCAGCGGCGAGCGAAAGCGAGCCCCTTCCGCAGGCCGAAACAAGTAGCCCGGAAAACGACGCTCTTGCGCGAGAGAACGCACAGCGGCGAGCCGAGGAGGCAGGTTTCGATGATGTAGCAGTCGTTGACCGCGCTTTCGTTCTGCAGGGCGTCAATGCCGCGGGGAATGAGGTGTTCTTCATAGTGAATCCGCCAGGCGCGCTAATCGGCATTGGTGGTCCCATGGATACTTCGGCGGATAAGCGCTCATCGACCGGTACCGAAGCCGCGGCGAACTCTTCTGGTGAGGAAGTCGAGGGAGATCGGACGACCAGCAACGAACTCAATACGCCGCAACCCGGAGAGCCAGCGTCCAGCGGCTACATGGCAACTCAGGTCAGCCCTCCCGGTGCACAAGTATGGGAGCAGAGCGATGCGATGCTTGAAGAGCTTTGGAGTGCAGAGGTGCTCGGAAGCGCGATGACCCGCATGGGGTTGGATCGCCCGTCGCAGTGATTTTTGCATTCTCGGGCTGCTTCGCCCTAAACGGTAACTCGATCCGCGCACGTCGCGCGGATCGATGCGTTTTACGAACCCGACGGTGGAATCGGCCTTGACTCCGCGAGTATTGAATTGCCGCTGACGCTTGGTTGGAACCTGATGGTTTGATCATTCGGTCATGGCCGTCAGACAGCGGTGCGTTCGCCCAGGAGCTTCTTCTCCGCAGAGAATTTCTGCGATATCTTGGCGCGTGCCGCGCTACTGTGGTGGCTCCCGCTCCCGGCCCATGGGACTTCGGCAAGAGTGGCTAGAAGGATTTCGTCCGAACGTTGCCGCGTCGCGTCGTCCTTCTTGATGAAGTAGCCGTTCCGACTTACCGAGCGTCCCAATATGGCAATACGGCTGATCATTCCGTTCATTCGCATGCCTGTGCGCTCGTCGTCGATCTGATCATCCGTGTCGATCCGCATTCTGCAATTGGCGAGGTTGAAGTTGACGAAACGCCTCTCGACGTCCATCCCGTCCCATTGGTGATAGATGTTCTCGAAGACCGTGAGATCGACCTTCGATCCGCCGCGTTCGAGATCGGCAGCGATCATCCTCATGCGCGCCATGTCGAAGTTGGCGTCGAGCCCTCCGAGCATGATCGCGACCGGTGCGCCGGTCGTCCTCGGATCGTTCAAGCGCGGAACGCTGGGGCCATAATAGGCGACGTGGCTGGCAAAACGCAGCCCGTCAGGCAGGAACAGCCTCGCGATCTGGTCGTAGGCGGTCAGGGTCGTGATCATCCCACCATAGGAGAATCCGATCACCGAAATTGCATCCGAGCGGATGTCGTTCCGCCCGGCGAGATAGCGTAGCCCTGCAAAGGCGTCGGCGAGCAGCATCGACTCGGTGACCCTGAGCGCCCGGATCGTGTCGCTGAAGCGGTGCTTGCCTCTCGACACGAAGCCGTCATAGATGATGGCGGCGTAGCCATTCTGTGCCAGGAAGCGAGCATAGCGACGCTCACGCACATCCTTTAGGCCTCCCAGGCCTTGTGAGATGACCACGGCCGGATACGGCCCCTCGCGATCCTCCGGAAGGTACAACTCCGCGTCGAGCATGACCTTCGGCAGGGCCCCGGCGGACTTCTTCGCGTCCCGCAGCAGAAATGGGCTTGAGGAAGGCACTGTCACGTTTTGCATTCGAACTCCGCTCTGCTTAAGCTCAGGCTCCTCGCCCTCGTTTCCCGCCCCCTTTCATTTGGTCCGTCAAAGCGCGACTCGCTCAAATGAGGCTTAATCGCCTTTCACAAGGCGTCACAAAGCGACGATTCTCCCGGCACCATCGCTCTTCAGACTTTCGATCGCCTCCCGCGAACCCGGCTCCATCGCAACGCCCAGTCTGCCCCCTTCTGCAATGATGAAACGCGCCAAATCATCGATCCCCTCCTCGCTCAAAATGCCGTTGTCGACGGCGATCCGCGCTGCGGTCTGCCTGACGATGAGGAGCGATCCGGTCGCGGCCGCACGGGCGACCGCTTCCAACGCCTGCTTCTGAGTCTGGTCCATAATATTTCTCCATAATCCTCGTACTGTAGGCAAAAAAGTGTGTTCGTCGTTAAATTATTATAATTTACGCGATATAGCCAAGATTTATGCGGTGTAAATCTGTGCGAAGTAGATATCAGAGATCAACTTCTGCTGCCAGAATGCTTTCTCAAATCAATGCGATCATCGCGTTCAGGCTGATGGCGGACGTAACCCATGCTCCGACGCATGGTCGCCTGGCCTGATCGAGCACATATGCGAAATTGTTTCCATTTAGAGGTTTCGTCGACTGAACCGGCCGGCGCCCCCGACTTCCAATCTCACCGACTTGGCGCCGATCCGCGCACGCGAGCGAACAAATCCCGTAGTGGACCGTTAGCGAACTGAAGACGAGCGGAGGACGCGGCGCAAACGTCGCCGGGAGATTGATCATGGCGCCCCCGACGGGCGCAGCCCCCGCACTTCCACCCTGACGACCAACTAACCGGAGACAACACGATGCTGCTATCTCGAAACAGATCCGCAACGATACTTGGAAGACAGACTGGCGCCATGGCAGGGGCGCTCCTCATTCTCGGCCAGTTGGCGAGTGTGACCCCCGCGCTCGCGCAATCGGACCAGCTCACCACGGTCGGCGGCGAGGTCGCGCCTCCCATCGAGATCGTCATGGGAACCGCGGAGGGAGAACTCCAATGTCTTCCTCCCCGGGCACGGCTGCCGGCGGAAGAACCGCTGACCCTGCGCGTCAGAAACATCTCGGAACTGCCGGTCACCTTCGTCGCGCCGGAGTTCTTCAAGGCGGCAGACATGGTGGAGACCACCGACACAGCCCTCGACGCATCGACCGGCGGCTTTCTGGTTCCTCCTGAAGACGAGGTCCAGATGGTTATCCGGGAGTCGCCGCCCGTTGGCGAATATGGCTACGCTTGCAGCGTGCCGGGTGTGCAGCCGACCGTCCAGTCGAGCGGTTTTTTGATCCTGGTCCCGCCCCCCGCGGAGTGAATTTGGAGGGTGCGCGCTAGCGCCGCTCGGTTTTCAACAACAGGTGCCGGCAGTACTGTGATTGGCACTCGCGCAGCAGCAACGTTGTCTGCTTCAATAACACCACAGGGAGTTTCGAATGGACGAGGCTCTGGGCCAAGCTTTGCACTGGACGACGCGCGGCATCGAAGTTGCAGGCATCCTCGTGATCGTCATCGGGACGATCGGCGCCACCATCACCTTCCTGAGGCAGCGGTTCGGCGGTGACAGTTCCGAGGCGTTCCATACGTTCCGATCGAGCCTCGGGCGTTCGATTCTTCTCGGGCTCGAATTCCTGGTCGCGGCGGACATCATCAATACCGTCGCCATCGAGCCGACGCTGGACAGTCTCGCCGTCCTTGCCGGCATCGTCCTGGTGCGGACCTTCCTCAGCTTCGCGCTGGAAGTGGAGATCGAGGGGCGATGGCCCTGGCAGAAGGGCCAGCCGGCAGCTCAGGACAAATGACCGGAGCGACGCGCCAGGCCGCATTCATCCGGGTTTGACGCGTTCCGCACCGCCGTTCAACGGCTTGTCTGCTGACCGGCGTCAGGCACCTGGCGTGGCCGAGATCTGCCAGCGGTTTTCGAGAAAGATTCTGCGCACGCCGTCCGCCGAAGCACGGAGCGTCTGGCCCCCGGACGCATCCATGCGGCGCCGGCTTCGTTCGCCCTACAACCGGAAAAGGAAGGCACATCATGAATTACACCCGCTTCGGCGCAATGATCGCCACCTCGACCGTCGTCATGTTCGGTTTGATGTATCTCAACACCTACGCCCTGGATCATGTCTTCTACAGCCAGACGCGGACCTGGATGGCGGTCTACATGGGCGCCGTGATGGCCATCGTCATGCTCGGTTTCATGTGGTCCATGTACAAGAACAGAGCCGCCAACATCGGCATTCTGGTCGGTGCTGCGATCGTCTTCGCGGCTTCGCTGTTTCTCGTGCGCAGCCAGGAGACGGTCGGCGACGTCGCCTACATGAAGGCGATGATCCCGCACCACTCGATCGCGATCCTGACCAGCAGGCGGGCCGAGATCAGCGATCCCCGCGTGCGCGAGCTTGCCGACGAGATCATCGCCGCGCAGGTGCGCGAGATCGACGAGATGAAGCGTCTGATCGTGGATCTCGAAGCGACCCCCCCGGCCGAGGATGCGCCGGTCCTGCCGGCACGACCCGCGACCGCCGCAGGCATGCCGTAGTAGCAAGAGCAGCGGTGGATCAGCCGATCTTCGAGCAGATCGAGATCGTTGTCGGCGATCTTGTAGTCATCGAGAACGATCGCTTGCACAAAGGATCGTGGCCATGGCTACGGGCGTATAACCCAATCCGACGGTTAGGCTGTGGAGAGCCGCCGTGGCCCATCGCCGGGGCCGGCGGTTTTTTCCACGCCTTTGAACGCAGAAAGCCTTGTCCCGGTCAGCCCTTCAAACCTACGATGCTCGTCCACTCTTGACGGGCCGGTTAGAGCCGACATCATCGCGCCGCGCTGCACCATCGGATGCAAACTGCTGAAGCGAAAGATTACAGTCACGTAATTTATTCGTAAGCCGGAGCACATGCGGTCATTTCCCGGCTACGCGTTGTTAATGTGCATTTTCTGAACGATCTGCGGACCCATCCATTGGGTTCACATGCGCTCAACCGCGCAGTGTTCGATGTACAGCGAAAGGATTTTCTTATGAAAAAGCTGCTTCTCGCAACCACCATGATCGCTCTCGGCGTTTCGCCATCGATGGCCCAGTCGAGTGACACCAATAACGCCGCATCCACGAACGGCGGTGACACCTCCTCCTCTGCTTCTTCGATGTCTGCGGAAGACATGGTCGTTTCGCAGGAAAAGGTGTTGAAGGCGCTGGAAACGGCAGGTTACACCGATGCCGCGATCATGGACGCCGCCTACATGGTGCAGGCCCAGACGCCGGACGGTGAGATGGTCCTGATGATGATCGACACGAGCGGCCGTGTCATGGGAGCACAAAAGGCTTCCCAGGGCGGCAGTCAGTCTGGCTCCTCCGCCCCCGACTCGGCTGCTCCCGAATCGTCGTCGACTGAGACGAGCAAATAAGCGGCAGCATTTGAAACCTCGAGGCCGGCGTGCTCTGTGCGCCGGCCCTGTCGTAAGCGGATTAGTTCAGCGTTTGCGCCAATTGCAAGCCCTCAGCTTCGGCGCCGAGAACCAAGCTATCGGTGCGGCGGCGAGCATGCCGAAGACCACGAAAGCAGGATAAGCTAGAGATCACGAGCACGATCCGAAAAACGTGTGGAAACGGCATCCCCGCGAAACTTTGCTCTGGTGAGGTTTTAACGGAATTTCGGCCAAATGGATTTGATCTCGATCACGCGGTACTCTGACTCTGGCGATCGCGAAGCACGCGTGTTTTACGTTTGAAATGCCCATCGACCAGGTCAAAGCTAGCCTTGATCGCATGCATCTCTGATACAGGAAGATCGCCGGCGAAATCCTCCTCCAACCGCTTCCGTATCTCCCACAACACACGTTGGGCCCTCGCGCCTTCGGGGGAGAGAACAACGCCGGACGTTCGGTGTTCATTGCGAAACTTAACGCGCTTCACGAAGCCTTTTCGGGCCAGCACTCCAAGCATTTTTGATGCAGTTGGCGACTGAACTGCTAAGCGTTTCGCAATGACGGATACAGATTGAGGATGTTGTTCCGACAAGATGTTTATCAAGTCGTCTTGGCCGACCACCAAGTCTGCGTCACGGACGGCGAGGCCGACGTAGATGCGGGTTAGCTTCGTAACACTGAGAAGGCTCTTTACGAGCTGACTATCCGGGATCCGCTCGTTGCTATGGCTGGTCTGATTCACGCTATGCCTCCCATCAACACACCGACAAACCCGCCCGAAAAGTCAGCGTTCAGGTAGATCCCGAGCGTTCAGGTAGATCCCGGCCCGTTTCGGATTTTATTTCCTATTCCGGAGTTCGCCAATTACGTTTTGTCAGACTTGAGGCACTCGGAACGTAGAGCAAAAGAATCGTTCATGCGCAGATAAATGATGCATCCGCCTTTGCTCTCATCTTGAGCGTTCCGGAAACCACGCATCCGCGATGCCGAAGTCATTACCACGCCAGCCGTCTTTGACCGCACATAGAGAAAGCAAACGCCTCACCAACTGAGCGATTTCTAGCGAAGGTCCACGACAATTTTGGGCTGTCGGATCGTCCGACAGCCCATAGGAGTAGACGGGAGCGGCTTACTGCTGGCCGACGGTGATCAGCATTCCGTCTTCCAGCGCCGGATATGGATCGTCATCGAAGTCTTCCAGCGCTTCGACCTGGCTCTTCGAGACGTTCGTTGCCGTCATGCCACTCTCCGTTGCGACCAGCGACGACAGCGGAATGGCAACCTGCTTTTCTCCAATCCCAAGGACGCCGCCAACCTCAACGACTGCGAAGAGACGATTGTCGACCCTGACAATTGCGTCGATCTCGCCGAGCGCTTCGCCATTGGCGTCGATCACGTCAAAGTCGGTGATGACTGCAACCGTGACCTCGCGCTGCCCTGAAGCGGAGGGGTTGATCGCCATAGTCTCATTGTCGGTGGCGGAGGATTGCTGGCCGGCTGCCGCGGTGTTCCCCGCATTCGCCATGGGCGAGCCATCCGCGTTCTGATAGATTATCTCCGGGTCGCCCTCTCCCTGATTGACAACCACGTTCGCGTCTTCACGCTCGTAGCTGATCTGCGGCCGCTGGTCGGACTGGCGAAGCTGGACGTTCGCGTTGGCCTGTTCGACCGTCACATTGGCCTGATCCGTGTCGTCGTCAACCGCGACGGCGGCGTTGCCGGAATCGTCGATAGCGACTGTGGGTTCGCCCTGGCTCACCGAGATCTCCGGCTGCGCCATGTCCACGTTCACATTCGGATCGGGCATCCGGACAGTGATGGTGGGCTTGGGAATATCGACCGTGATCGTCGGTGCGGGCTGCGTCATGGTGATGATCGGCTGCGGCTGTGACACAGAGACATCCGGGGCCGCCTGATCGACCTCCACCGTCGGCTCCGGAACATCCATTTTGATGACGGGAGCAACCGGCTCTACAACCACGTCGGCTTCAACCTCGGCCGGGCTATTATCCTGGGCGTAGGAAGCGCTGCTCAGCGCCGAACCCGCCAGAAGCGTGATGACAAAAATATTGCGCATAACAATTTACCTTTCGATGTCGATTGGTAAGCCACCGAAACTCAAACTGGATTTCGGTTTCTCTGCATTCGCAACGAACCGGGACGTGCACTGTTCCAGCGGGCGTTCCGAATTCTCTTCTGCTGCTGCTTTCTGATCCGTCCGCGCAGCCTGCTTGCACGGCTAGGGACGCAAGACGAGACTCGTTCGAAACGGCGCTCGTTTACCATGAGTGGTCGAGCGCAACGGCATCGGCCTGTCACAGGTCGATTGCATCCATCTCAATGAGCGAGTGGCTTGCAAGCCACATTGCAGGAGGGCTTGCTGGAGCCCTCCTGCAATGAATAGCACCGGACGCCGTCAGTCCACCGGATTGACTGGCGCTTCTTCCGCCGGCACCACCCCCTGCACCTCGGTGGGCGTGGTCGCCAACTCTTCATCGTCACCGCCAATTGCGCCCAGTAGCCAAGCGAGAAGGAGAAGAGCGAGAATGGCAACCAATATGATTCCAACCCACTTGCCGACACTGCTTTTGTTCTGCTTCGGCGTAGTCACCTTCGGATCTCGATATTCAGCCATTTTGAACTCCTTTGTATAAATGTATCGTTCAATTATCCCCTGAAACTAACGCGGGGAGCGCTCGGTCGCGGATATGTCTCGCTTGTAGGAGCGCAGATATGGATCCTTTTGGTCGAGGTCGCGCTGCCCAACCAGTCGCGGATCGCTTGCGCTACGGGACGTATCGGAATGGGCAACGACTACTCCTTCCCTGAACTCATTATTGAGAGCGTCCAGATCATGGGCCTCGGCCTCCGGACGACGCATAATCTCCTGGACGCGCTGGATGCGCTCGTCGTCTACATTAACAGAGACGACGTAATCGCCGCGACGCACGCTGCGCTGATAGGTGCGAAGATCGTCCTCAGGCAAATGAAGATCATGAAACTCGTCCATCAAGCGGCGGTCGGCCTCTGGGCCGCTCTTGCGCGCCGTTTCGTCCGCATCGGGAAGCACATGGATATGGCCTCGCGAAATCCCGAGGCTCTCCAGATCCTTTCGAACAAGGTCGGCTACGGCGAGGCTGCGATAGACAGCGGTAACGTTACGTTTCATGATCATTCTCCTCGGATCGGAAAGATTATTTCCTCCATCAATTCAGGAGCATGTCGGTCGTTCCGTTAATCGGAGTCTCTTTTGCTTCCCAGCTATTCGAAATTCGCGGTGTAGCGGTAGGCAAGTGGAATGTCTCGCATCGAGGACGTTCCCATGCTTCACGATGCTTGGGCAAAAAATACCCCCCCCTCGCGATATCAGCGTGAGTTGGTTCTTTACGCTTGGCGGTCACGGACGCGGACAATCTGGGGTTTATCTAGCAGGAAGCCGATCCGCAGTTCTGCGAATGGAACCGCAACAATAAGCTGCTAGTGGAGACCCAGATCAGCAAAAATTTCTGATTGCGCGCGAGCCGAACGTTAGCTGGCAGCTCCAGGCATCTACAAAGCGAACGCCATCGTGCGGCTCTGGACCCGCTGGAAGGTGTTGATCAGCTTGGCTGCTCTGGTGCCGAACGAACTCCCATGCAGCCTATTTTCACCGTCCCCACCCGGAATTCTGCCACCTCTGTGATTGCGCTCAATTTCCGTTTGGATGCGCAGGCAGGGGCAATCAGTCGCCAAGGGCGAAACCTCAGACCTTACCCAGCCAGACGGCGTCCATCTTCATTGTCGCCCTGAAGACATTCTCGCCGGTTTCACAGCGGGCGGTGACCGTAATCGTGTGGTGGTCACAAGCAGGAGACACCGACTTGGCAATATCCGGAAGCGCCTCAACTGCCGTGTTACGCACCGCATCCAGTGTCCCGCACTCAATGCCTGTGTCGTCTTCGCTGAACCTCTCATGATCATGAATGTCGAAAAAATAGCGGGGCATTGTGTTCTCCGGATGAGTGACCCTCCTCGCAGAGACGCATGGGGGCCGTCTTCGATCCGTTACGCACGAAGAGAGTTGATGGGCGCCTATCAACGCTCTGCCGGGTCGAGATGCAGGTAAAGCGGATTAAAGTCTGCAACCTGCTGCAGCCGTGCCAGATCGTGCAACCTCATTTGCCGTTTCTGGACGGTGATCAGCCCAGCCTCCCGCAGATCGCGAAGAGTTCGGTTGACCTGCACCACGCTGAGACCCATTGCATCGCCGAACTCGGATTGTGTGATCGGCATAGGAATTGGCTCCTCCGCCAATCCCACGGCATCGAGCCGGGTGTAGAGCTCGCACAGTATGTGGGCGACGCGGGCATGGGCCGACAGGCGACCGACGCAGCGCACCCATGTCCGGGCGATTGACGCATCGATCAAAGTTTCCCGCCAGAGCGCTCTGGCCAGAAGAGGGTTACGCTCGCACAGATCCCAGATCGCCGCATGCGGTATCATCGCGAGCCTTGCGGGGGTGATGCTGGCGACGCTGTGATCCATGGTCGGCAAATGCAGTGTCTGCAGGTCCGGGATGTCACCCGGCACGTAGAACGAGAGGATCTGGCGCTTGCCATCTCGGGTATCCTGGAACCGCATGACAAACCCGTCCAGAACGAGCAGACAATGCGCGACGCGATCGCCTTCCCGACTGATCGTCTCGTTTCGTCCGAACTCACGGATCCGAACCGGTAGGGTTTCCAAACCCTCCAGGTCCGCGACGCTTAGGCCGGTCGAGCGGTGGAGTCGCCTGAAGAGAATATCAGTGTCAGACGCGGTTTTGAGCATAATGTCCCCCGATAGGCGTCGAGCCCCACGCCCGAGCGATACAACGGCAGCGAGCGATGTGCCCCATGTCTACCACTGCCCCCAAATATACAAAGCAAGCACCGATTTGCCGCGGTCATGGCTCAACCCAGGTTGCGCCGGGCGTCTGAGCGCCCTCCGGCACAGCACAGCCTGGACTGCAATGCGCCGGGGCTCGATGGCGACGTCGCAACTTATCGGGACCGCGTTGGATTTACCGGTGGCTCGAAACACGTTGGGACTGGATCACATCGCCGGTTCCATCTGCGATTGGAAATTAACTGAGGTGAGCGGGACCCTGGTGCCTGATTACGCGGAACATGCGCTCGGCGCGTCACGACCGGCCACCGCGCCAGCGCCGGAAAAGCCCGCGTTTTCTGATCGGCTCGAACATCTCGCCTGGCCCTTCCGGATCGAGCACCTCGTTGTCCGCCAGCCAGGCCTCTCCGTCAGTGATATCCGGCATGCGAAACGGCCTGAGCGTGCGTCCCGCTCCCCTGAGTCCATCGATCGCTTCGATGACGGAACCAGAACGGATGATCGCCTCGGAGACTGTCGCCGCATCGCAGTCCAGGTGCTCGGCAAGGAAGTCGTCGCGGATTTTCGCGATCGTCCGGGGCAGGTCGCGGTCGCCCACCAGAGCCGCATCGATCGTCACGTCGCACTCGGTGTCGAGACGCATGGAGCGATTGTTCATGTTGGCCGACCCGATACGCAGCACCTGGTCGTCCACCACCATGACCTTGGCGTGCACGTAGATCGCTTCGCCGCCATCATTATAGGGATGGTACATGCGGAACCGGCCGTGGCGGTCCTTGCGTTGCAATGCCTCAACGAAACGCCCCCGGGCGGTATTCATGGCCACCGGCTCGAGCCAACCTTCGGCGGTCATCGGATTGATGATCACGATCTCCGGGCCATCCGGTTCCTCGAGCCGCGCAGCCATCGCCTCGGAGATGCGTCGCGAGGCAAAGTACTGGCTCTCGGCGTAGATGAAGCGCTCGGCCCTGGCGATCTGGTCGACATAGAGCTGCTCGATCTCGCACACGGCTGGCCGCCCGCCATATTCCGGGGCGGAGCGCGAAATGGCCATCGGCACATTGCGAAACTGCGTCCACAACCCTTCCGGCCACGTCGCCTCCACGTCGTTGATCGGCCACATCTCCGGCGTGCCGCCGGCCGCATCCCAGCGTTGCCGGCAGACCTCGGCGAGCGCGGTCGTGATCGGCCCAGAAAATGCCGATGTTGCGTCGTGCCATGGCTTGTAGCGTCGATGCGTCGTGGGTCGGCGCCGCCGTTCGTCCTGGTAGAGATGCTGGCGCGTGTCCCAGCGGTCGCCCGTCATGTCGATGCCGCCGCAAAAGGCGAAGCAATCGTCTATCATTACGATCTTCTGGTGGTGCGAGGAAGCCGACGGGTGTGCGCTGTCGAGTTTGGTGTGGATGCGCGGGTGGCGCATCCAACTGATTAGCCGCAGTATCGTGGTGCCACGAAAGAGAGTGGCGGTCGCGCCGACGTCCCAGCGCAGCAGGAAGACTTCTAGCTCGGGCGAGCGCTCGACGAGCCAGAGAATGAAGTCCCCGAGCTTGCTTGGTCCGCCGTCCGAGACATCGCGACCGAACCCGATCCGCGCGTCGAAATCCCAGCCGACCAGCGTAATGCGCTTCTTGGCCTCCAGCATCGCGGCGCGGGCGAAGTGGAAGTAATCGTTGGCATCGACGATTACCGAGGCCCGATCTGCTGTGTCGATCCGAAAGCAGTTTCGTCCCGGCTCGAGACGATGATCCGGCGGTTGTGGCATGCTTTGTATGTCCGGGACTGATGTAGGGTGAGGGTCAAGATCGAACGTGCGAGCGTAAAGAAAACCGTACCTACTGCGCAACCTGCCCAACGTGCGCTCCGACGAGCGTGTCGGCGGCTTTCTGGATCGTCCGCTCACCGGCGAATGGCCGTATCTCTGGCTGGGCGCGACCTATCTGAAGCAACGCGAGGGTGGGCGCATCGTCTCGGTCGCGGCGATAATCGCCGTGGCCGTCAACACGGACGGCAAGCGCGAGATCGTCGGTCTCCACATCGGCCCCTCGGAAGCGGAGACCTTCTGGTCGACCTTCCTCAAGAGCCTCGTGCGCCGCGGCCTTTCAAGCGTGAAGCTCGTGATCTCGGATGCTCATGAAGGACTGAAGGCGGCCATCCGCCGGGTGTTCAGCGCCTCCTGGCAGCGCTGCCGCGTCCACTGGATTCGGAACGCCTTGTCCTACGTGCCGAAAGCGCAGCAGAGCATGGCGGCGGCGGCCCTGCGCCAGGCCTTCATCCAGCCTGATCGCGCCAGCGCTGCCCAAGCGCTGCGCCACGTCGCCGACCAGCTCCGGGGGAAATGCCCCAAGCTCGGCGGCTTTATCGACGACAGCGAGACCGACGTGTTGACGCATCTGGACTTTCCCAGCCAACACCGGACCCGAATCCACTCTACGGATGACATCGACAAGCGCTTCTTCAAATCATCTGCTATTTTCTCCTGGCACGGACGACCACGTGGCAAAGAGCGGCGCTCGAGGATGCAAGCGCCGCCACGCCGCCATCATTGTCGTTCCTCGCTTGTGGCGTCCGTGCGCCGTTTCGTCCTCGCCCCCTGCGGGCGCCAATGCCGCATCACGTGCTCATAGGCTTTCTCAGCCTGTTCAGAGCCTTCCCTTTCTCGGGTTCGCAGGGCCTTGAGATTGTAGGCGTAGGCAGCACCCCGCCGACCCTTTCCCTTCTCGGACGGTGCGCCAGCCTTGAGTTCGAGCTGACGTCGCTTGGCCGCGACAAGGGATGGTCGGAGCCAGAGATAGTCCTGCTTCTTCGTGAGAAGGGGCCAGATCAGGACCGCGAGCTTGCGAGCCGTGGCGACCGCCGCGACCTGATGTCCCCGCCGGTTGCGGATCCGCAGGAAGAACGCCCGCAATGGACCCGGCGCCTTCGAAGCAGCCCATGCCGCCTCCACGAGGAGGCCGCGGGCATGGGATCGCCCGTGCTTGCTGATCCGTCCGTACTGGGCGATGCCCAGGCCCGACTGACGAACCCTCGGATTGAGGCCGAAGTAGCTCACGAGCTTCTGCGGTTCGTGAAAGCGGGAAACGTCTCCGATAGCAGCAACGATGCCGGCAGCGACCACGGCATTGACCCCTGCGATCGTCAAAAGCCGCTGGACATCGGCATCGTCTACCAGGTCCTTCGCTATATCGCCGTCCAGATCGGCAAGGTCGTCAGCCAGACGGTCGATCTCGCGCATGTGGCGGGCGATCGCGGCGCGTTCGTCGTCCGGCACTGTTTGTCTCGTAAGCCAGTCTCGGCCGCGCTTGTTGAACAGATCGGCGTGCGGGCACTTCGGCACGAGGTGCGCCTGGAGGATCGCGTGCACCTCGTTCTTCACCCGCGTCCGATGCCGCACGGCCTGATTGCGCCGGGCGACCAGCCGACGCAGCCGTTCGGTCCGATCATCCGGCACCCAGACCTCGGGCAGGAAGCCGCTGGCCTGAAGCTGCGCCAGGACGCCAGCATCGATCTTGTCTGTCTTGATCCTGGCATGCGCGATCGCCTTCACCTGCATCGGGTTGGCGACAATGACGCGGGCAACGAAGGGCGACAGCACCCTCACCACCGACATCGCGTTACCCGTCGCCTCGACGACGATCTCGTCGTCCTTCCGGAGATTGCGGCCGAAGCCCTCGAGGCCTGACCGGGTCATGTCGACCCGGCCGTGATGGCGCAGCCTTCCTTCTTCCCAAAACACCACCTCCGCAAACGTGCGGTGGATGTCCATTCCAATTACCCGCCTCATCGGCTCCTCCTTTCCTGGTTAGGAAACGGGAGCTGCGGGCGACACGACACCTACGGATCCGCGCTCTCGGCGCAACCGGGCAGGTCGCAGGGGCGGCCAGCTACAAAAACGAGCTCTCAGCTCATCGAATAGATCGGCTTGCCCGCACTTGCGTGCTCCCGGTGCCCCCTGTCCCGGATGGTCTCACCATACGCCGCGGTTGGAAAAACCGCAGCCGGGTCAGGAGGCACCGCCACTGTCATACCGGTTACGAATTCGCTGGAGCGCCTGAACAAGGAGGTGAAGCGGCGCGCCGATGTCGTCGGCATCTTCCCGAACGAAGGCCGGATCATCCGCCTCATCGGCGCCGTCCTCCTCGAAGCCAACGACGAATGGCAGACGCAGAACCGCTACATGCAGACCGAGCCTATGGCCGAACTCATGGCCGCCGGCACCAAGCCAGAAACCATACCGATTTCCACCGCAGCCGCCTGAAACGGAGCCGCTTCAGTTACACCCAATTTCCACCACGTCGACGGACACGACCTCGCTGATGTGAAGGCTGCGAGGCCCAAATATCCCAACTGGGATGGGCGTTGGATATCCGGCAGCGCTGTCGCACTTGTTCCGTCCGCACTCCAGCACGAGCTACTTCTCAATCGGCGACTGTGGTAGACGAGATGTGGCCACATCTGGAAAGCCCCATGCACACGCCCTCTCCGTATAGGCGGATACAAACCGGTCTAGCCCAAGGCTTCCGGTTGCTCTGCGTCATCGGGTTCTTCATCGCCAGTCTGGCGGCACCGGCACAGGCGGGCACATCTGATTTCCTCACGGCACCCGCAGTAAAGCTGTCTTCAGATGTGGGCGTCATCGGTGTCGCCGGCAGTCTACGGTCCTTCCACGCCGCCCCGTCTTACACAGTCGAAGTTCGGCGCAACGCCCCTGGTGGCGACACAAAGTCTGAACCGCCATCGATGGCGCTCGGTGACGGGAATGGGCCAGGCGGGTCAGGCGATTTCGGCCGTAGCGGCGTTATTCTCGACAAGTGGCATTTTACGGGGCTGTCGCGCAGCAATTGGGCCCGCGCACCTCCAGTCCAGATCTCCTGAACCTCGACCCTGTTCGATAGACCAGCACGGCAATCATGGCGCGTCCTGCGTCGATGACGTCGCACGTCCACTGGACGGGATGCGGCAACGGTCGCTTGTGCTCGGCTCATGAGAGATCATCATGGACGACAATCCGTTCGGCATTGATGGGCTGGATCGTCATCCTCACCCTGATCGGACTGATTATGCTGGCAGGCTGGCTCGTGCTCTAGCACCGGCTCCGGACGAGTGGCGGCATCGTTGGCTACTCGTCCGGCACGCGCCCCGGAAGAGCGGTGGCAGCGCCAAAGTGGGGATGTTTCAAACGGCGCTTCCGGGGAGTTTCCACCCGGCCGCGCCATCTGCTTGTGAGAGCAGCCCGTATTCCGAATGCCGGACTGCGTCTGCCCGAAATCGGCCGAACTGCAGTCATGCCGGCCGGAGCTCGTCGACGCGGCTTCGTGCCAACATAGTCTTGGACCGTAACCTCGCGAGGAGGTGGTCTTTCACACACGACAGGCGCGAGCTTCTTCCAAGACGTCTGCACTCGAATTCCGCTTGTCTCCCGGCACCTGAGCCTGCTCCCGCCCAGACATATACCAGTTGCCGAGGTCTCTTGTATTTCGGATCTGGCGTCCTGCGCCCCTGCCCCTCGCAATCGTGATCATGAAAACACCACGTTTCGTTCTGCAACATTCCGTCATTGAGTTCGTTTGGTCCGTAGTAGCAACGACTTGCCCTCCATGTGAGCGCCAGTGCTCCGCGGCACGAGACGTGAGCGCTGGACGGCGACGATCGAACCACCAGGAGATGCCCGCAGGGGAATCGGGTGAGTTGAATTTCACGAGATGAGGCTGACGAGGAATTTCTCGTTCCACCCGGCCTTCAATCGTTTGTTGGTCATCGACAGTTTGGCGGGATTCCGCCG
>NZ_JAZHLI010000054.1:0-27958 GCF_036549475.1 Aurantimonas sp. A2-1-M11
CTTGAGCGATGATCCGTTCGTTAGCCTGCCAGCCGTGGCACGCTGATCAATCCGGCTTGGCCGGAACCGCTCGGCCATCGCCGTCAGCTACACCACATGGTGGGACACTATCCTTCGTGGTCATCTGGCCGAGTTCGGTCTCGTGGCACCGAAGGGGCCGGCGAGCCTCAAGGTGCTGGAGGACGCGCTCGCTGACGAGGCCAGTGATCTGCCTGCCGTGGTGCGAGAGATGGGCGCGATCTATCTCGAGCAGATCGCGCGGCCCACGGAGGTGATCGAGCGGCTGGCGGATGAACTGGAGGCAGCCTCGAAGACGGACACGGAACTCCGAAGGCTCTGCACCATACCGGGGATCGGGCCGGTAACGGCGGGCGCCGTTGCGGCCTTCGCGCCGGACCTCGACACGTTCGACAGCGGGCGCAACTTCGCAGCTTGGCTGGGCCTCGTGCCCAGGCAGCGGTCAACGGGCGGCAAGTCCAAGCTGGGGTCGGTCAGCAAAATGGGGCAGACCGACATAAGGCGGCTCCTCATTGTCGGCGCCATGAGCGTCATCCGGTGGGTGGTCCGCAAGGGTGGTTGTTGGCAAGGCTCGCCTGTTCGGCCTCGGTGAGCGCTTCCGGCGGATGCCCCTTCGGCCGGTCGCGCAGACCCGCCACGTCCTCGGCATTATAGCGCCACACCCAGTCGCGCAGCGTCTGCCTGTCCATGCCCGCTGCCTCGGCCGCTTGCGTCCGGTTCATCCCCGACAGCGCGCCCGCCAGCGCCAGCAGACGACTCGCCACCCGCCCGTTGGTCTCTCGCCGTGCCAGAGCCCGAAGCTCCGCAGCCGACAGATCCTCGTTGATTTTCAGGGCCATCGCTCGTTCCCTCCCTTGGCCGAAACAGGGAATCACGCTCACCCAAAAAAATACGAAAATCACAACTGAGTCACATCAAGTGCAGATCGGTATAATTGCTCAGCGATCAACGAAGGCTGTATAGGCGACACCGTCGCGGCCGGGGTCGGCCGCGCCGGCAAGTTGGCCGCCCGACATACCGATCGCATGGACCCAGCCGATCGTGTGGCCGTACGGGTTCCTGATGACCTCGTAGCCATCGGCTTCGAGCACTCGCGTCACCGAACGCGGAATGCGATTGGAGACGTCGATCGGATCGCCGGTGGACGAGAAGCGGGGCGCGGACACCGCTTCGCGAACGTCCATGCCGAAGTCGAAGACGTTCAGGATCGCCTGCAGCACGCCCATGACGATCTGCGTGCCGCCCGGTGCCCCGAGGGCCAAAGCGGGCCGGTCATCCTCGAACACGATGGTCGGGCACATGGCGCTGAACCGCGACTTGCCCGGGGCAATGCTGCCGACCCGGCCGGGACGCGGGTCGAACACACCCATGCAGCCATTGTAGAAGAAGCCGAGGCCCTCGGTGATGACGCCGGACGGCATGCCGAGCGAATGCGTCATCGACACGCAACCGCCTTCCCCGTCGACGACGCAGAGATGCGTCGTATTCACGGATTCCCCGTCAATCTCCTTCAGCCGCGGGACGGAGGCGCGCACACCGCGTCTGATGTCCTCCGCCATCGCCGACGCGTGGGCCTTGTCGGTCAAATACTTCAGCGGAATGTCGAGAAAGGCCGGATCGCCGACGAAGCGATCCTTGTCAATCGTCGCCCTCTTCATCGCCTCGCAGACGATGCGGATGTAGTCGGGCGTGTTGTGGCCTAGTGCTCCGAGGTCGAAATGCTCCAGGATGTTCAGCATCTCCAGCAGCATCACGCCGCCGCCTGGGGGCTGGTTTGTGGTGATCCGTCGCCCGCGGTAGGTACCGGTCAGCGGCTCGCTCCATTGCGGGCGACAGGCGGCCAGATCGTCGCGCGACAGCAAGCCGCCGTGGGCGGCCATGTCGGCGCTTATCGCATAGGCAATGTCGCCTTCGTAGAAGATGTCAGCGCCGGCTTCGGCGATCCGCCGCAGCGTCGCGGCATAGTCAGGGTTGGCGAGAGGCGCGCCGATCTCCTTTGGCGTGCCGTCGGGACTGCAGTAGAGGGCCCGGCCGCCGGCACTGTAGGCGAGGCGTTCGGCCGTCGCCGCCCGGCCCATCTTCGCACTTTCCATGAAGAACGTATGCATGGCCGGGCGGACGAAGAAGCCGTCCTGCGCCCAGGCGATGGCCGGCTCGAACAGCGTTTTCCATGGCAGCCGTCCATGGGCGCGATGCAGGGCCTCGTAGGCCTTGAGAGCGGTCGGCACCGCGATCGACTGATAGCCGAGATCGTTGACGCGGCCTTCAAGAATGAAGCCGAAACCGTCGCGGGTCTCGCCGCGAACGAGGTCCTCCCACATGCCCGCTCGTGCGGCAGCCGGCGCCGGCGCGTGGAAATCGAGATAGCGGTGGACGTCCTGTCCCGGGAGATACACAGCGGCGCTGCCGAAGCCCGCGATGCCGCACATCAGCGGGTCCACCACGCCTTGCGCCAGCGCACAGGCGATCGCCGCATCGACGGCATTGCCGCCCATGCGCAGAATCTCGATGCCAGTCTCCGCAGCCTCGGGCTGCGGACAGACCACCATCGCGTTGGGTTTTGACGACATGGCCATCGCCTTACAGCCGCACGTCGTGGCGCGCGCGGCCCCAGTCCGAGGCACCCTGCACGGCGCGCTCGACGTCTTCCTCCAGCATCAGGCATTCCTCCACTAGTCGCTTGGCTGCCTGCCGGATCGCTTGAACGTAATCCTCTGGATCAGGATGGCGCTCGAGAATGGAGGGGCGAGGATCGCCGGTCTGTTCGCGCTCGTCCGGCGTGTCGGCAAAGGGAATGTAGCTGCCGGTAATGCCCACCATCGCGCCATGCCCGTGTTCGCGGCGGCGCAGGCTCCAGCCCGTATAGGTGCCGAGCGGCGCCTGGACCATCGGCGCGCGCACGCCGGGGATATCGTTGCCGTCGCCGTCGACGGCCGGCACGCGCACCGGATAGACCTCGTCGCCAATGATTGCGGGGGGCTCCCGGGTGATATGGCCGCGATCGATCTCATCACCGAAGTCGAGCCGTTCGAGGCGGCTCGGCGAGCGCGGCAGGGCCACGCCCGGGATGGCGGGAAAGGACGACCGCCATGCGTCGACATCCACCAGGGTGTCGTCTGCACGAAGCGGTATGCGGCTCGGCGGCGGCGCATCGCCGGTCGTGGCCCAGGCGTCCAGCCGGTCGAGATTGGCACGGAAGAACATCGAGGTCGCCACGGTGTTGAAGTAGGTCTGCGCCATGCCCCGTGCCGGACCGGCGACCAGCGGTGAAGCGTAATGCTGCGAGCTCGACCACAGATAGACGCGCACATTGTACGGCTGCGGCAGGTCATCGCCCCTTGAATCGGTGTGGACCAGCGAGGCGCGGCGGTGCCAGTATTCGCAGGCCGTATCGGTGTGGATCACCAGTGGATCGGTGTCCGGGCGCTTCAGGATGCCATCCTCGCGGCCGGTGAAATGGTCGACCGACACGGCGTAGGAAAACGGGAAGCGGTCGGCAGGCGTGAAATGGTTCTCGTGTTCCTGCCCCGGCAGCAGCACGAGATTGGCGAAGCGGTGGTTCATCCACATCTTGCCGGCGCCGGCCACGTGCGGCATCACCCCGTCGAAGACGCGGCCGCCTTGCGTGTCGGCGTTGAAGCCCAGATGGACGAAATCGCGGATGCAGCGGCCGGTCTGGGAGCGGCCCCAGGCATAGGCCTTCTCGATGCGTGTATCGCCTTCGGCCAGCGGATTGGCTGCGCCCGAAGCGGTGGCATCGCCGGATTTCAGGAAGGCGATGAAGTCGCGCACGCCGACATGGCCGAGCCCCAGGACGCGCGGGTCCCTGGCCTCGTAGACGAGTTCGTAGATCCAGCCCGTTTCGAAACCGCCCGGCAGGTGGATATGGCTGTCGCAGGCGAGAACCACGTTCTCCATGCCCTGATTGTCGACGCCGCCGCCGCGCTCGACCCGGGCGAACGACCACGCATCGGCCGCGATCTCCTCGCGCGGGCTGTGAGCGTAGCGCCGCCGCGTGAGTTTCGCGGCGTGCGTGTCGAGGGAGGCGGCCGGATAGCTGCGGGTCGAGACGAGCGAGCTCAGCGGCAGCGTCGTCATGCCCGGCTCGGCGGCAATGTATTCTGCGCGGGTGATGCCGGTGATCGTCCGGCCATCCTCGGTCGCCACCGGAACCTCGAGGATCATCCGCCCGTCGCCGGGCAGAAGGTCGCCCTGCCACGCCAGCCAGACGATCGAATAGCCGCGGCGCATCAGGAAGCCGTTGCCGGCATCGGCCGACGATCGCGGGTCGTTGCTGGCCGGGGCGTCGTTGAAGAACTGCAAAGCCCGCTTGTTGCCGCGATTGCCGTAGTCGAAGAACAGGCGCCGGTTGCCTCGGGTAAGGTCGCGCGGCCGCAAGATGCAGAAATCGGCCGTAAAGGAGACGAGCCTGTCATCGTCGATCGGTGCGAGCCCGATATCGGTAACGACGCTCTGCGCCGCGGCGAGAGGATCCACCCTGAAGTGGACCCTGCCTTGGAGCCGCTCGTAGGGACCGGTCTCGCCGAAGTCCTCGCCGCCCGCAAAGTCCCCGCGCTCGGCAATGTCGATATCGATACGGTTGGTCATCATTGTCATCTCAGCGGGACGGCTCGAGCGCGCGCATGTCGGCGTCCGCCATGTGGTTCGGGTGGTGGCAGCGATAGACATGCGGCTCTCCGGCCGCCGGCGGATCGACCCTGACGCAAAGCGACGCATCGCTCTTCGGGCAGCGGGGATGGAAAGCACAGCCCGAGGGCGGATTAAGCGGGCTCGGGAAATCGGCCTGCAGTCCGAGTTCGGGCAGGCGCGAACCCGCCCGCGGCGGCAGCACCGCCTTGAGGAGCGCGTCGGTGTAGGGGTGGCGCGCGCGCTCGAAGATCGCCTCGCTCTTCCCACGTTCGACGATCTGGCCGAGATACATCACGGCCACCTCGTCGGCGAGATGGTTCACCACCGCCAGATTGTGGCTGATGAGGATCATCGTCAGGTTCAGCTCCTGCTTGAGGCGGTGCAGGAGGTTGAGGATCTGGCTCTGGACCGAGACGTCGAGCGCGGATGTCGGCTCGTCGCAGATGAGGATCTCGGGCTTGCTGATCAGGGCGCGAGCGATGGCGACGCGCTGGCGCTGGCCGCCGGAGAGCTGGCTCGGATAAGCCTCGACGAGATGGCGCGGCAGACCGACCTCACCGGCGATCTCCTGGACCCGCGCGCGCTGCGAGGCCGCGTTGCCCTCGCCGCGCACCTTCAGTGGCGCCCCGATGATCCGTTCGACGGTCATGCGGGGGTTGAGCGAGGAATAGGGATCCTGGAAGACCGGCTGGATCAGGCGCGCGCGCTCCAGGCGGCCATAGGTCTCGATCGGCTTGCCGCCGACGAGGACGGTGCCGGCGCTCGGGTTCTCGACGCCGAGCAGGATCTTGGCGAGCGTGCTCTTGCCGCAGCCGGACTCGCCGACGAGGCCGAGCGTGCGGCCGCGCGCGACGGTGAGGTCGATGCCGCGCAGCGCCCGCAACGTCCGCTTCTTGCGGAAGCCGCCGCCGACGGCATAGTCGCGGGTCACGCCGCGCATCGACAGGACGTCATCGGTCATTGGACGACCTCCGGCTGGTTGGTCCACGCGGCGGGGTCGCGGCCGCTGCCGTCCACCGGCAGCACGCAGCGCATCGTGTGGCCCTCACCGGTATCGCGAAGCGCGATCGGCCCCTCGGCGCAGCGTCCGTACGCATAGGGGCAGCGCTCCAGGAAGCCGCAGCGCGTCAGTTCGCCGGTCTGGCGGGGCACCACGCCCGGGATGAACCCCAGCGTTTCCCCGGCCTTCGTCTCGCCGGGCACCGGGATGGAGCGCATCAGCCCTTCCGTATAGGGATGGAGCGCCTTGGCCAGCACGTCATCGCAGGTGCCCGACTCAACGATCTCGCCGCCATACATCACGACGATCCGGTCGGCCATGCCGGCGACGACGCCGAGATCGTGGGTGATCAGCACCAGGCCGATGCCGGTATCGCGCTGGATGTCGCGCAGGAGCCTAAGAATCTGCGCCTGGATGGTGACGTCGAGCGCCGTCGTCGGCTCGTCGGCGATGATCAGCTCCGGCTCGCAGAGAAGCGCCATGGCGATCATCACGCGCTGGCGAAGGCCGCCCGATAGCTGGTGCGGAAACTGCCCCAGCCGCTCTTCCGGCGAGGGAATGCCGACCTTGTTCAGGAGCTCCACCGACCGTTCGCGGGCCGCGCTCGCCGACACCTTGCGGTGCTGGCGCAGGATCTCGCTCATCTGGTCGCCGATCCGGTAGCAGGGATCGAGCGCCGTCATCGGGTCCTGGAAGATCATGGCGATCTTGTCGCCGCGCAGCTGGCGCCAGCGCCGCTGCGAGGCGCCGCTCAGCGACTCGCCGGTCAGGTCGATGCGCTCGGAGGTGAGCCTGGCGCTGCGTGGCAGGAGACCCATGATGGCGAGCGCGGTCAGGCTCTTGCCGCAGCCGGACTCGCCCACGATCGCGACCGTCTCGCCGCGATGCACCGTCAGGTCGATACCCCGCACGGGCCGCAGGACAGTGTCGGCGACCGGGATCTCGACCTTCAGGCCGGCGACGTCGAGCACAGGTGTGGTCATCGCTCAGGCCTTTCCTTCGGGAGTGGTCACGTCGCGAAGGGCGTCGCCGACGAGGTTGATCGCGAAGATCAGGAGGACGAGTGCCACACCGGGGACGGCGATCATCCAAGGCCGGAAGAGCAGTTGGCTCTTGGCTTCCGCAACCATTAGTCCCCATGAGACCTGCGGCGGCTGGACGCCGAGACCGAGGAATGACAGGGCCGCCTCGAGCAGGATCGCATGGGCGAGTTCTATCGAGCCGACGACGATCAGTGGGCCCATGACGTTGGGCAGAATCTCGCGGAACAGGATCCGCGCCGTCGAGCTGCCGATCGTGCGCGCCGAGGTGATGTACTCGCGCGAGGCCAGCTGCTGCGTCGCGCTGCGCATGACGATGGCGAAGCGATCCCAGAGAAGCAGCCCGATCACCATGACAAGGAGCGTGAGCGAACTGCCGATAAGCGCGACCACAACCAGCGCGACGAGCACGACCGGGAGCGTCAGGCGGATGGTGATGAGGAAGTTGACGAAGAGGTCGACGCGGCCGCCCCAATAGCCGGCGGCAACGCCCATGACCGTGCCGATCGTACCGGAGATCAGCACCGTCAGGAAGCCGATCATCAACGAGATCCGGGCCCCATAGAGGAGCCGCGCCAGATAGTCGCGTCCCAGACCGTCGGTGCCAAGCAGATGCGCCGCACTCCCCTCGGCATCCCAGACCGGCGGCACGAAGCGATTCGCCAGGTCCTGCGCCGACGGGTCGTACGGCGTCAGAAACGGCGCGAAGATCGCCGTCAGGACGATCAGCAGCACGATCGTGCCACCGACCCAAAAGCTGCCATGCCGCAGGGCACGGCGAACCGCGACCCTGCCGGGGGAAAGGGAAATTGCGACGGGCGGATGGTGAGAGACGGTTGCCATGTCGTTCAGTTGATCCGGATGCGCGGATCGAGGGCCGCATTGAGAAGGTCCGCGAGAAGGGTGAGGATCGCATAGGCAGTGGCAATCACCAGGAGGATCGCCTGGATGACCTCGATGTCAGCGCGCTGGATCGATTCCCAGGCGAGATAGCCCAGACCCTTGAGCGAGAAGATCGTCTCGATAACGATCGAGCCGCCGAGCATGAAGCCCAACTGCACGGCGGCCAGCGAGACGACGGGGATGATCGCGTGGCGCAGTCCGTGGCGCACGACGACGCGCCATGGCGAGAGCCCATAGGCGCGGGCGGTCCGGACGTGGTCCGACTGCATCACGTCCATCATGCCCGAGCGGGTCAGGCGCATGATGGCCGGCGTGGCGTAATAGCCGAGCGCGATGGAGGGTAGCAGGAAATGCAGCCAGGTCGATCCGCCGGAAATCGGCAACCAGCGCAGATAGACGCCGAAGAGGTACATCAGCCCGAGCGCAAACAAGAACGAGGGCAGCGCCTGCCCGGCGACGGCGATCCAGAGTGCGATCCGGTCGACCAGCGTGTTCGGACGCAGCGCAGCGAGGACTCCCAACGGGATCGAGAGGAGCAGCGCGAAGCTGAGCGCCAGGATGCCGAGCGTCGCGGTGACGGGTATGTGCTCGGCGAGGATCGTGCGCACGTCCATGCGCAGATAGTAGGAACGTCCGAAATCGCCCTGCAGGACGCGGCCGATCCAGTCGAGATACTGCACGAAGAGCGGCCGGTCGAAACCGTAAAGCTCTCTCACCGCCGCGATGTCGCTGGCCGATGCGCCCTCACCCGCCATCGCGGCGGCAGGATCGCCCGACAGATGCACAAGCAGGAAAGCGATGATCGAAGTGATGGCGACGACCAGTACGGTCAACGCCAGGCGTTTCAGGATAAATAGGAGCATGGGCTTCCCGAGAGAGGACACCGGGACGCCGCAGCGCCCCGGTGTCCGGAGAAAACTACTTCCACTTCGCAAGATAGAAATGCGCCATCTCGTCCGGCGTTACGGGATAGTCGAGATCGCTGTTGAACGCGTAGGTGCGTCCATACACGAAGAGCGGGACGTAATAGGCCTCGTCCGCGATCTTCTTCAGCGCCTTGGAATAGAGGTCGCGGCGCTCCGCCTCGTCCATCGTGGCTTCCGCCGCGGCCAGCCAGTCGCGCACTTCCTCGTCGCGGGCATAATCGTCCGGCCCGAACTGGAAGTAGTAGCCGGTCGACGCCGAAGCATCGAGCATGCCGTTCGACCCGAAGGTCAGATGCGCGATTTCCGTCTGATCCTCCGCGATCAGCGGACGCAGCGCCCGCCACTGGAGGAACTGCAGGTCGCCGTTGATGCCGACTTCACGCAGATAGTTGAGCACGGCTTCCGAGAAGGGACGATCGCGATAGGCGTAGAACGGAACGCTGAAGCCGTCCTCGTATCCCGCTTCCGCCAGCAGCTTACGCGCCCGCTCGGGGTCATAGGGATATTGCGTCACGTCCGTCTCGCAGCCGAACTGCACCGGCACGCACATGGACTGCTGCACTGCCGCGCCCTCGCCGACGAGGTTCTCGGCGATCGCCTCGCGGTTGATCGCATGGGCGATCGCCTGCCGCACGCGAACGTCCGTCATCGGCGTGTCACCGGTCCGGCCGGCCGCATCCAGCGCCAGGAACGACATGCGCATCGTCGGCGCGCCGACGACCGTCAGATTGTCCATGCTGCCAAGCATTTCGGCATTCTCGGGCGGCACGCCCCAGATCCAGTCGACGCCGCCCGTCACGAGTTCGGCGATCTGGGTCTCGGTGTCCTTGATGGTGCGATAGACGATCTTGCCGATCGAGGGCGTGCCCTTCGGGCCGTCGGTGAAATAGTCCGGATTGATCTCCAGCGTCAGCGACTGGCCGGCCTGATAGTCGGTCAGCATGTACGGGCCTGTGCAGACCGGGTTGACGGCGCCCCAGTCGCGACGCGTCGTGCCGTCCGCACCGGGAACCTCCGGCGCGTCGTCGTAATGGCCCGACGGGTAGATCGGCGAGGTTCCGGACAGGTACTCAAAGGCCGCCGGCGTCGGCTTCTTGGCGTGGATGCGCACCGTGGCGGGATCGACCACCTCGACATTGTCGATCCAGTCGACGATGACGCGGATCTTCATGTCGCTGTCGGGCGCCGCCACGTGGTTCAGCGTGTAGGCCACGTCCTCGGCATCGAACGCAGTCCCATCGTGGAAGGTCACGCCCTCGCGCAGCTTCAACTCCAGCGTCGTGTCGTCGACCCATTCCCAACTCGTAGCGAGGAGCGACTGGTACTCGTTTGTCTGCGGGTCGCGATGGATCAGGCTGTCGCACTGCGCATAGGCGGAGATCAGCGCTTCGCGCTGATTGCCGTAGTAAAGGTCCGGCGTGTCCATTTCCGTGGAGGTCGCCCAGACGAACGTGTCGTCGTCCTTGCCGGCCAAAGCGGGGGAGGTTACCAGCGCCATCGCGCAGGCAGCCATCAGGCTCTTCTTCAGTCTCATCGAACTACTCCCATTGCTGTTACAGATTGCGTCACGAGGGTTGGATCTCCCGCCAGGGAAGATCGATGGACGACGCGAAGTCACCGCCGCGCCTGACGGTCAGAAGGGGTGGCCGACCGTAGGGCAGCTGGACGTAATGGTCCGCGTCGGCCCCGGCGATCGACAGGCGGATCCGGCTGCCCTGCCTGAAGGTCCAGGACGTCGGGAGCAGCGCAAAGTGCAGCCGCGCCGGTTCGCCCGGCGTGAGCGGCAGCGACTTCGCCCGGCTGAAATCGCGATAGGGCCACGTCCAGCGCTGGTTCGGCGGCGCCGCCGACTCCGTGCGGTGCAGCGCGCGCAGCACCCCCTCCGTCACATAGCGGGTGGTTCCGTCCGCCTCCACCTCGGAGAGATAGGCGTGGATCACTGCATCGCCCTGGCTGGACTCGATCCAGAGATCGAGAACCGGATGACCCGACATCTCGGCATCGGCTGACAGCGGCCCGGACNCGTCCGCCTCCACCTCGGAGAGATAGGCGTGGATCACTGCATCGCCCTGGCTGGACTCGATCCAGAGATCGAGAACCGGATGACCCGACATCTCGGCATCGGCTGACAGCGGCCCGGACGTATAGGAGAGCATCGCCGCGTCCCGGCCCTGCCAGTCGGGATAGTACTCGCTCGTGGCCAGTGCCGCCAGCCGCTCGTGGCGGGTGGAAACACCCGTGCTGACGGTGAAGTCGACGCGGTATTCGTCACTGCCCGCCTTGCCGGCCTCGATGGTCAGGGAATTGTCCGATGAAAGGCCCAGACGTTTCGTCGCCGGCAGCGGCGGCCAGCTCGGCGCAGCGTGCCAGGCCTCCTCGTGCATCCCGTAATAGTGGATCGGCGCCTCGTCGCCGAGCCCGGTATCGATGCCGCGCAGATAATGATCGAAGAAGCGCAGCACCTCGCCGAGGACCGGGAAGTCGGGTTCGGTCCGCTCGCGCCACGGCGAGACATTCGTGCGTGCACCGTGATCCCACGGGCCGAGAAGGAGATGGCGTTTCTCGTTCGGCAGAGAAAGGAAACGCGCG
Organism: Aurantimonas sp. A2-1-M11; assembly: GCF_036549475.1. Classification (NCBI taxonomy): domain Bacteria; kingdom Pseudomonadati; phylum Pseudomonadota; class Alphaproteobacteria; order Hyphomicrobiales; family Aurantimonadaceae; genus Aurantimonas; species Aurantimonas sp. A2-1-M11. The sequence continues at coordinate 11,127 of NZ_JAZHLI010000054.1, forward strand.
ATCGCACCATTGGCGAAGCCGGCGCCATCCATCCAGCCGGAGATCGAATAGATCGCGACGTCCGGCGCGATGCCGTCGGCATAGTGGCAGGGGCTGAAGGAGTGCGCGCCGAACGAGGGATCGTAGGGCAGACGGTCGTCGGTAAAGCGGAATTCGGTGATGAAGTCGGGCATGTGGAAATTGCCCAGATGCTCGCGCACGGCGCTCCGACAAAGGGCGCCATCCGTGTCGTCGTCGACCGGCTGCGGCCCGCTGAAGTCTGGGTTGTCGAAATAGGGCTGACGCGCGAGAACGTCGCGGCGGTCGTGGTCGAGCCCGACCATGATCTGGTCGTAGCTTTCGGCTAGCTTGTTGAGCAATACGCCGCCCGGATAAAGGTGGTCGGCGTAGGTGTTCCACACAGCAAACAGCGGCGCGATCGCCTTGACCGCAGGGTGCCCGGTGCTCGCGAGGAAGCAGGCGGCCGCGCCGAGATATGAGATGCCGGTCGAACCGATGACGCCGTCCGACCAGGGCTGCGCGACAATCCAGCTTGCCACCTCGCCGAAGTCCTCGCGCTCGCTCGGCGAACGGAAACTGTCACGCGTTCCGAAGCTTGCCCCTGTTCCGCGGACGTCGACCACCACGACGGCATAGCCACGCGGCACGAAGAAGTCGCGATACCTGGCCGCGTTCGGGCTCGGCTCGCTTGTGGAACCCTCACGAAGCGCAAAACGCCGGTAGTAGGGCGTGAGGATGAGGATCGTCGGATAGGTCGCGTCCCCCGCCCCGCCTTGCGGCAGATAGACGTCCGCCGCCAGCCGGCATCCGTCGCGCATGTCGAGATACATCGAGAGGGGTCGCGCCGGGAGGGCGTGTGTCGCCGGACGCGAACGCAGGTAGGTGCTGGGCGCACACTGCCACGCTGCGCTTTCCAGATCGGTATCCGACATGAGGCTCCCCACACGATGACAATAAGGGCACCGTACGAGCCTTGCGCGATGCGTCAATTTCGATTTTGGTATCCTCTCATGCGTAAAGCGAATGGAGTAAACCATGAACCTCAAGGGACTTGAGGCACTGAGAGCGTTCATGGAAGGCGGCTCTCTCAACAATGCCGCTGAGCGGCTGCACCGCACGCAGCCGCAGGTGAGCCGGCTTCTCGCCGCGCTGGAAGAGGAGGTCGGTTTTCCTCTCTTTTCCCGCACAAAACGCCGGCTGGTGCCGACACGCGAGGCCCGCGACTTCTACAGCCACGTCGAACATGCGCTTTATAGCCTCGACGAGGCTATGCTAGCGGGCCGCCGTATTAGAGAGGAGCAGAGCCGCCACGTGCGGATTCTGACGGCACCGCACATCACCAACGCCCTCCTGAGCGATGCCGTCGCTACGATGACGCTGAACGACCCTGGCTTCACGGCGTCGATCGACTCGCGTTCGAGGATCGATATCGAGGTCTGGCTCGGGCGCGAACGCTTCGACCTCGGCATCACCGTCCTGCCGCTCGATAACGATACGATAGACGTCGAGCCCATGGTCTCCGTGCGCGCTGTGGCGGTGATGCGGCAGGACCACCCCCTCGCCGCGAAGGCTATCATCGAGGCCTGTGATCTCATCGACGTGCCGCTCGTCGCCAATGCGCCGCGCACCGTGATGCGCCAATGCCTCGATACCGCCTTCCGTCGCATAGGCGCCACACCAAGGATTCGGCTGGAGACGCCCAACGGCGTGGTGGCTTGCGAACTCGCGGCGCGCGGCCTCGGGGTGGCGGTCGCTGACGGTTTCGTGGCGCGTTCGAGCTACAAGCCGGGCATGGCGATCCGACCCTTCGAGCCCGCCATCGAACTTGACTACGTGTTCATCTTTCCGCGCTGGCAGGCGCGCACCGGCGTCGTCGACGAACTGGCCACCCTGATACGCAACGCAGCCGAGGAGGAGGCGACGCGCCAGCTCCCAGGCTGAGGACCGTCAGGCCCGCGTTTCATACCTGCATCACAATAGCCCATGCCAATTTCGCATTTGACGTTCGGCCCACCGCAACGCGACCTTCCCGGCTCATCAACAAGGATCTCGCCTGTGAGTCGTGAAGCCGCCGTCACCCGTGCACAAGCCTCGTTCGATAGCGGCGAATTCCGCGAGACGCTCGCGCGGCGCGTCGCGATGCCAACGGAAAGCCAGAACCCCGATCGCGGCCCGGAACTCCTGCGCTACCTCACCGACGAGATGGTGCCCGAACTTCATGCGCTTGGATTCACCACCACGCTCGTTGAGAACGAGCTGGCCTCCGCGCCCTTCGTCATCGCCGAGCGGATAGAAGACCCTGCCCTGCCCACCGTCCTCGGCTATGGCCATGGGGACGTCATCCGCGGCCTCGACGCGGAGTGGGACGAGGGGCTGTCTCCCTGGACGATCACTGAAATCGGCGACCGGTGGTACGGGCGTGGCGTCGTCGACAACAAGGGCCAGCATTCGATCAATCTCGCGGCGCTTGCCGCCGTCCTCGAGACGCGCGGCCGGCTCGGTTTCAATGCGAAATATCTCATCGAGATGGGAGAAGAGGTCGGCTCGCCAGGTCTCCATGCGATCTGCCAGAGCCATCGCGACGAGCTCTCGGCCGATCTTCTCATCGCCTCCGATGGTCCGCGGCTAAGCGCTGACCGGCCGACGATCTTCCTGGGATCGCGCGGCGGCGTGACGTTCGACATGTGGATCGACGCTCGCGACGGTGGCCGCCATTCCGGCAATTGGGGCGGGCTCCTGTCCAACCCGGCAATCCAACTCTCGCATGCGATCGCCGGCCTCGTCGGGTCGACCGGCCAGATCCGCTTGCCCGAACTGGTTCCGACGGAAGTCCCAGCCGCCGTGCGCCGCGCACTCCTCGAGTGCGACATCACCCAAGGAGAAGAGGGCGAGAGCATCGAACCGGGATGGGGCGAGCCCGGTCTCAGCCCCTCCGAAAAGGTCTTCGGCTGGTGCAATCTTGAAGTTCTCGCGTTCGAGGCCGGCAATCCCAAGACGCCCGTGAACGCCATCCCGCCTCGCGCGTGGGCCCGGATGCAGCTGCGCTTCGTGGTCGGCGTCGACCCGCAGGCCGTTCTGCCGGCAATCCGCCGCCACCTCGACCGCCACGGCTTGTCTATGGTGCAACTGGCCGGCACGCGCGACCACATTTTCCAGGCGACGCGCCTGAACCCGGAAAGTCCCTGGGTGAAGTGGGCAGCTTCCTCCATCGGTCGCACCACGGGTCGCAAGCCGGCCATCCTGCCCAATCTTGGCGGATCGCTACCCAATGACGCGTTCTCCGACATCCTCGGCCTGCCGACGATCTGGGTGCCGCATTCCTATCCGGGCTGCTCGCAGCATGCGCCGAACGAGCATCTGCCAACCACAATAGCGCGCGAGGGCCTTGCGATGATGGCCGGCCTTTATTGGGATCTCGCCGACGACGGTCCTCGCCTGCGGCAATAGCTTTAGTGCAGGTCAAGTTCGTTCCGTGACTATCCTGGCGCTTTCCCTTTGCGTGCTTGCGAGCTCCCGCTCCGGAGAGCGGTGCGTGCTACGCCGGAGTCTATGACACTGGCAAGGTAAGGTGAGTGTTTCCGGATGAAACGGGACAATTATGCCGCCGAGATACCGTCTTCGCGACACGCGCTATTCGAGATCGTGAGCTTTCCCGCCCTTACACCATTCCGAGATCGCGAAAGCTGTCGTGGAGGGCACGGTCGGCGTCGCAGAAGCGGTCCGCGGCGAAATTGAGCTGGTGCCAATAGGGGTGTGTAGGCCGACCGGCTGACCTGATGGAGCCGTTGAAGCTCGTCCGGCGAAAGGGTCAGTTCCGCAACCGCGATGTTCTGGCGGAACTGCGCCTCTCCGAGGCCGGCAACGACGAGCGCCGATATCGCCGGACGCGACAGCGTCCAGGCGAGTGCGACCTGCGCGGGCGTGATATCGTGGGACTTGGCGATATCGACCAGGCAGTCGACGATTCGCCAGAGCCGCTCCTCGTCCCGGATCGCCGGCTCGCTCCAGCCAGCCGCCTCACGGGAGTCCGCCGGCCGGCTGTCGGGTCGAAAGGCGCCCGACAGCAGCCCCGCCGCCAGCGGTGACCAGACCATTGTCCCGACGCCCTTCACGGCGATCGGCAGAAGCTCGTTGCGCGACAACCATCCTGACCGACCGGACATCATGGTTGACGCGCTACAGAAGCTCGTATTCGGCCTCGCGCGCCTCCAGCGTGTAGTGGATCTGCTGGGCGGTGAATGGCTGCCTTGTCGACCGTGGTGCTGCTCATCGCTCAGCCCACGCGCCAGTAAGCGCAGGCTGCCGGCGCCTTTAGCTAGGTCTCGATTTCGTCGTCGAGCGCGATAACGGTCAGCGTCGCGCCGGTCCTCTGCATCGAGGTGGCGTAGCGGCCGACCAGCGGCATGACGATCTCCACCCCGGCCTCGTCAAAGCGCTGCCGGACACGGCGGTACAATGATGTAAAGCTTCTCCAGCGGCGTCGCGCACAGCGAGTTCACCAGCACCGAGACGCGATCGCCGCGGGCGAACGGGCGGTCGGCGAGAATGCGGTCGATCACCTCGTCGGTGATCGCATCCGCGGGCTTCAGCTTGTCGCGCCAGATGCCCGGCTCGTCATGGATGCCCATGCCCATTTCCATCTCGAGGGTTATGCGGGTGGGGCTGAGCACCCCCCCGGCGCCATGAGGCCAGAAAGCGGTCTCTCGGGGCCGATATTCTCTGGACCTCATGACTGCGGCGTATTGGTGAATTTCTGGTAAGATATTGTAGCGGATCGGGATCAAGTCCCGACGGCTTTTCGGTCGTTCGGATGGGGGCTCCTGACTTGCCCGATCGCGAACTTATTGAACCATTCGGTGAAACGATCCCTCTCGTCTTTCGAAAGATGGAGGTTCTGCTTGGTCCGGCGCCAGAGAACATCTTGCGAGGTCAACGCCCATTCGTGCGCGACAAGATAATGGACTTCCGCCTCATAGAGCTTGGCGCCGAAATGCCGGCCGAGACCGTCGAGGGCGGTCGCCCCGCCAATGATCTTGTCCATCCGCGAGCCGTAGAGTCGGCCATAATGTCGCAGGAGATCGCGCGGCATCCAGGGATAGGCCTGCCGCATCGTCTCCATAAAGCCGATGAAATCGGCGTTCTCGATGTCGCCACCGGGCATGGGCGCATCCGCTGTCCAATTTCTCCCCATTTTCGGGAAGAACTTCGAAATCCTGCCGGCCGCATGTTCGGCCAGTTCCCGAAATGTCGTGATCTTGCCGCCATAGATGTTGAGCATGGGCGCCCCACCGCTTTCGTCGAGATCGAACGTGTAATCTCGGGTGACCGCCGACGGATTGCCTTGTCCATCGTCGAAGAGCGGCCGCACGCCGGCGAAGGTTTCGAGAACGTCCTCGCGGCGCAACTTCTCCTTGAAATACCGGTTGACCGCTGCCATGAGGTATTCGACTTCGCTCTCGTCCGCGCTTGCATCTTCGGCGCGCCCGTTGAAAGGAATATCGGTCGTTCCGATCAGCGCCTTGTCGCCCTCGTACGGATTAATGAAGATCACCCGCTTGTCGTGGTTCTGAACGAGATAGGCCTGCGGCCCCTCCCAGAATTTTGGGGTAATGATGTGGCTGCCCTTGACGAGCCGCACATTGCGCCGGGAATTTCGACCCGCGACCCGCCCCACGATATCGTTGACCCAAGGGCCGGCCGCATTGATTACAAGCTTGGCGCGCACGTGTCTGGTTTCGCCGGTCATCCCGTTTTTCAGCTCTGCGTGCCAGATGCCGTCATCGCGCCTTGCTGTAATGCAGGCAGTGCGGGTCAGGATCTCAGCTCCCATCTCCGATGCGCCGACGGCGTTGAGGACGACGAGCCGGGCATCGTCCACCCAGCAGTCCGAATATTCAAAGCCCTTGACGTATTTGTCGAGGATCGGCGCGCCTTCGGGATCGCGTTTCAGATCGAGGGTGCGTGTGCCGGGCAGTCGCTTTCGCCCGCCCAGATGATCGTAGAGAAAGAGGCCGAGGCGCACGAGCCAGGCCGGACGATCCTCGGGGCTGTGCGGCAGGACGAAGCGCATGGGCCAGATGATGTGGCTGGCATTGCTCAACAAAACCTCGCGCTCGATCAGCGCCTCGCGCACCAGCCGGAACTCGTAATATTCCAGATAGCGAAGACCGCCATGGACCAGCTTGCCCGATCGAGACGAGGTTCCTTCCGCCAGATCGTCCTTTTCGCACAGGATAACCGAAAGGCCGCGACCCGCCAGGTCGCGGGCAACGCCTGCGCCATTGATGCCGCCGCCGATGACGAGAACATCGACAGTGTTTTCTTGCGTCATCATCATTCGCCTTGTCGCTGTTTGCCGTTCGTCAACTTGGTGTTGAGGGCGTCTTCCGCCCTGTCGACACGCTGGTTCCGGCGGCGGTCCCTGGCCATATGGTCCCAGACAGGAAGAAGCGCCTCACGCGCTTGCCTGTAGGCGGGATAGAGCGCCGCATAGGTCTCGACCAGAGTCGGATCGGGCGCTTCGCTTCTCCCCAGAAGCGGCGTCACCCATTCGTCAATGCAATCGTCCATGGTTGGATAGACGCCTGCCGCCACCGCCGCCATCATGGCAGCGCCTGCAGCCCCGGTCTCTTCGCGGCTGCAAATTCGGATCGGCGCTTCGACGGCCGCGGAAACGATGCCGCGCAAAGCTTTCGAGCGGGCAGCGCCGCCTGTCAGGCGCAATTCGCCCGGCATGTCGCCCATCGCGGCGTAGCAATCGCGCGCTGCCATGGCCAGGCCCTCGACGACGGCGCGCATCAGGTCGGCGAAGCGGTGGCCGCTGGACAGGCCGATGAAGCCCGCTCGCGCATCAGGATCGACGAAGGGCCCGCGCTCGCCCGCCGAAATATAGGGATGATAGAGGATCGCGCCGGGGTCGCTTTTCGAGAGCCAGGCGTCGATACGGCCGACGAGATCGTTGCGCGATGCTCGATGCCCGAACTCCGCCGTGATATCGCCCGCCACATCGAGCAGCCAGTCGATGTTGAGGGTCGCGGCCATGTTGGTTTGCACCTGGGTGACGATTCCGGGCAATGGCAGGGCGATCACGTAGCCGGTGCCTTGGGAATTAAGTTGCACCGCATCCTGGTAGACGGCCCGCATGTGGACACCCGTCGACCCGATGGTGGAGGCAGCGGCTTGGCTATCGCCGGTGTGGACGCCCGCGCCGAGCCCGGTCATCGCCATGTCGACGAAAGCGAGGGACACGGGCGTTCCTGCAAAAAGCCCGGTTTCAGATGCCGCTCTCGCCGAAAGCGGGTGCGTCACACGCGTTCCATCGATGATCTCCGGCAGAAGCCGGCGATGGGCGGAGAGTTCGAGCGCGTCGATCACCGCGTCGTCATAGGCGCGGGTTCGGAAATTACCAAAGGTGAAGCACGCCTCGGACGGGTCGGTGGCGCGCACGTCCGTCAGCTTGAGGTAGAGCCAGTCCTTGCAGTGGAACGCGGCTTCCGCATGGCGAAGAAGCTCCGGGTAATGCTCCGCCATATGAGCCATCTGCGCGCCCTGCTGGCAGACGTTCAGGCCCGTACCCGTCGCCTCGAAGCGGACGCGGTTTTCATCTTTCGCAGCAAGGCGCCGGACGGTCGGTGCCGCCCGCGCATCGAGCCAGAGCCATGCATCGGAGACGGGCACGTTATTCCTGCCGACAAGCCATGTGCCGTCGCCCTGGCCGGTGACAGACAACGCCATCGTGCGCTGCGCAAGATTTTCCACCTTGTCTCCGAGCCCGCGCAAGGCTTTTGCGCAATCATCCCAGGTCCGCACCATGGATTGCGTCGCCGAGCCGTCCTCACCCTCAAGGTAGGTGTTGGGAATGGCGCTCGCCGCTATTTGCCGGCCGCGGCGATCGAACGCGACTGCCTTGATGATCGAGGTGCCGGCGTCGATACCGACCAGAATATCACGGCGATCAGCCATGGACCGCTCGCTCTGCGCCAGTCCTGCGGTCTTCCTCAGAACCTCTCGTCGCAGCGCCGCCCGTCGTGCCGACGGATGGTGTCCGTTTTTTCTTTCGCACGAGCTCGCGGGCCGTCGGCTCGTCGACGATCAGCTCGCTGATAGTACCGCTATTCAGCACGGCTGCGATCGCATTGATCTTTTCAGGGCCGCCAGCGATGGCAACGACACGCCGGCCCTTCAGTTGCTTCAAATCGGGGGAGATCGTCCGCCCGTCGAGCGAGGTCTTGATCGGGTTTCCCCCGGCATCGAAGAAGTGTCCGAGAAGCTCGCCCACACCTCCGGCCCGGCGCACCTCCTCGATCTCATGCTGCTCGATCATGCGCGAGGAGACGAGTTGCGCATCCGGCTCTGCCGTACCGATGCCGACGATCATGATGTCGGCTGCAATTGCCAGATCGTAGACATGTCGCACGCCGCGTTGGGCCAACAAGACATCGCGGTCCTGCGCCGTGTTGGCGAAGAACGGCACAGGAAGGATATAGCTTTCGACGCGAGTCTTCTGGGCAAGCCGGAACATCACATCATGCGGGTTCGCCGCGTAATTGCGCGTCACGCCGCCGAGCAGCGAGACGAAGCGAACCTTCCCGCCCTCAATGCGGGACATCATGTCGATGGCGGCTGCCAGCGTGCGCCCATGGCCGAGTCCAATCAACATTTCGCCGCCGCTTTGCACTGCCCGCTCCAGGAAGATCGCCCCGGCATGTCCGAGGGCGCGTAACGGCAGACCATCCTCATCGAGATCCGGAACGACTTCGCACACCTTCAGCCCGAAGCGCCCGCACAGATCGTCAGCGAGGCTCAGGCATTCGGCGACATCGCCAACAACGGATACCTTCACCGCCCCGATCTCGTGTGCGCTCGCAATCAGCCTGCTTGCAGTGGCGTTGGAGACCCCCAAACGCCGGGCAACTTCGGCCTGGGTGATCCCACCCGCATAGTGCAACCAGGCCGCACGCACAGCGAGGCTCGTGTCGGCATTCCGCTTCGAAGGTCCCTTGGCCATGGCGGCGTCATTCCACGTTTGATCTTCGCAGTGCAACATATTTCATCGCAAGAAACATATTGCACTTTTGTTGGAAAAGCTAGTAGGATCGTCGACGTCACCCAATCGACCGGGCCTTTCGTGTGCCAGATTGTAGCGGGGGCGAACGGCCTGGGGAGGATGCCGGATCATCGAAGACTGCCGACGCGTTCGACGGCGAACGTCGGTTCATCGCAGGCACGGTCTTTCGGCGCACCTTTCCAACACCAGAACGGACACCGCGAGGGGTCGAACGAATGAGCGTTCAGTCCACAGACCACCGGCAGACGAGCGGCGGATTTCTGTCCCGCCGCGTAATCCTTGCGAGCGTCGCGCTCGGGGCTCTCGCGGCAATGGCACTCGACACCACCCTTGTATGGGACGGTTCGGAACGCGCCGCGTCCGTCTCCACGCAGAGCTTTTCGCCGGAAGAGTTCGGCACTGCCCGGTTCCCCGAGATCCGGAACAGCATCGAGACCCGTGCGGTCGATGCTCCGACCCTGGCCGAGGCGATTGCAGCCGACAAAGGCGCGGCCGCCGAAAAATATGGTGTAGCCGCAGGCATCGGCGCGGTCATTCCGGTAAGATTCACAGGAACGGTCGGCGAGGGAAAGTCGGGAATCTTTGCGGTCGCTGTGGATGGCGTTCCCGACGAATTGACAGTGCGAGTCCAGACCGGGCCGGCGGTGAACGGCACGGATCTGCGCGATGCAACGGGCACGATAGAGTTCGGCCAGTTCAAGAACCAGATCGAGTACCAGAATGCCGGCGCAGCCATCAACGACGCCATGAAGTCGGAGGTTCTGGCGCCGATCGACAATGCGAACCTCACCGGCAAGACGGTCGACGTGACCGGCGTCTTCAAGTTGATCAATCCCAAATCGTGGCTGGTAACGCCAGTCCGGATGAGCGTCCAATGAGCGTCTCATGTGAAAACGATCAAGCAATCGGCGAAATCGTTCTGTCGGCGCGGGACATTTCCAAGTCCTATGGCAACATCCATGCTCTGAAGAGCGTGAACTTCGACGTTCACAAAGGTCAGGTAACGACGCTGTTCGGTGAGAACGGGGCCGGCAAATCAACGCTGATGAAGGTTCTATCCGGCGTCATCAAGCCGACCTCCGGCAACATCCTTCTCGACGGCAAGCCGGTCGCGTTCTTATCCTCAACCGATGCGCGCGATCAGGGCGTTTCGATCATCCATCAGGAACTGTCGCTCGCGCCGAACATGTCGGTGCGCGACAACATCTTCATGGGCCGTGAAATCATCGGCAATGCGGGCGTCGATTTTGCCGAGGAAGCGCGCCTGACCCGTCTTTTGATGGAGGATCTCGAAGAGGATATCGATCCGCTGACCCTGGTCGAGGACCTGCGCCTCGGCCAGCAGCAGATCGTCGAGATCGCCCGGGCGCTTTCGGTCAACTCTCGTATCCTCATCATGGACGAGCCGACCTCCGCGCTTTCCGCGACGGAGGTGGAGGTCCTCTTCAAGGTGATCCGCGATCTTCAAAGCCGCGGCGTCTCGATCGTCTACATCTCCCACCATCTGGAGGAAGCGCTCGAAATCACCGATCACGCGGTCGTCCTGCGCGACGGCGAGATGACGGCGCGAGCGCCACGAAAAGACATCGATCTGGAATGGATCGTCCGCAACATGGTGGGCGAGAACTATGATCTCGGCTCACCACCGACCGGCTACGAGATGGGCAAGACTGTCCTGTCGATCCGGAATATCAGCGTGCCCGACAAGACCCATCCCGAACGCGCAGTCGTCGACGATCTGTCCCTCGACGTCAAAGCCGGCGAAATCGTCTGCATCTATGGTCTCATGGGCGCAGGCCGCACCGAACTCATGGAATGCGTCGCTGGGCGCCTGCCCCAGAGCGCCGGACATGTTCTCCTGAACGGAGAGGATCTTGCCGGGCGTTCGATCGCAAGTCGCATCGCCGCCGGCCTCGTTCTTGTGCCCGAAGACCGCCAGCGTGACGGTCTCGTTCAGACCATGTCGGTCGGCGAGAACCTGTCTCTGGCCTCGATCGGCGCCTTCACCAAGGGACTTTTCACCTCGAAGAGGCGCGAGCAGTCGATCGTGACCGATGCGATCCGTAACGTCACCATCAAGACCGATGGCGGCGGCGCGCCGATCACCTCGCTCTCGGGCGGCAACCAGCAAAAAGTCGTCATCGGCAAGATGCTGGCGACAAATCCGAAGGCGGTTCTTCTCGACGAACCGAGCCGCGGCATCGACATCGGCGCCAAGGCCGAAGTTTTCAGGCTTCTAGCGGCGGGTGCGAAACAAGGCCTTGCCGTCGTCTACACGACATCTGAGGTCGGCGAATGCCTTTCGGTCGCGCACCGGATCGTTGTGATGCGTCGCGGAAAAATCTCCGCCGAGTTCCGCGCCGACACAACCAAGGAGGCGATCATGTCCGCCTCCGGTGAATCCAAAGTCGCGGCGTGAGAGCGGGGACGGAAAAACGATGACCGACACGACAACAAGCGCTCGGAAAAACTCCGGAACCGGCCTGTTCGGCGGCGACTTGGATCTCGCCAAAATCCTGCTCGAAGGCCGCGCGTTCTTTGCGCTGATCGCGATCGTCGTCACCTTCTCGATGCTATCGCCGCACTATTTCAGCACAAACAACTTCCTCATCATGTCGTCGCATGTTGCGATTTACGGCCTGCTCGCGGTCGGCATGCTGCTTGTCATTCTGACCGGCGGCATCGATCTTTCCGTGGGCTCAACGCTCGGTCTCTGCGGTGTTGTCGCAGGTGCGCTTATGCAGGGTATGCCCTTCGAGACATTCGGCTTCACGGCCTATCCGCCAGTCTGGGTGGTCGTGATCCTCACCTGCGCGGTGGGCGCCCTGATCGGGGCCGTCAACGGCGTTCTCATCGCCTTCTTCAAGGTACCCGCCTTCGTTGCGACACTCGGACTTCTCTATGTCGCACGCGGCATAGCACTCCTGATGACGAATGGACTGACCTACAACAATCTCGGCGGGCGCGAAGTGCTCGGCAATACGGGTTTCGCCTGGCTCGGTTTCGAACGCCTCTTCGGCGTTCCGGTCGGTGTTCTGGTGCTGGCGGCCGTCGCGATCGTCTGCAGCCTCATCCTGAGTCGAACCGCGTTCGGGCGCTGGATCTATTCGACCGGCGGCAATGCCCGTGCAGCCGAGCTTTCCGGCGTTCCCATCCGCTCCGTCACGGTTTCGGTCTATGTCATCTCCGGCATCTGCGCGGCGATCGCAGGCCTCGTCCTCTCTTCGCAGCTTACTTCGGCCGGGCCGACGGCCGGCACAACCTATGAACTCACGGCGATTGCCGCTGTTGTCATCGGCGGTGCGGCGCTGACCGGCGGTCGCGGCAATATTCGCGGAACCATGCTGGGCGCCTTCGTCATCGGCTTTCTGTCGGACGGCCTCGTGATCATCGGCGTCTCGTCCTACTGGCAGACGGTCTTCACCGGTGCGGTCATCGTCTTCGCCGTACTTCTCAACTCCATCCAGTATTCCGGGCGGCGCAAGAAGCCCGTGGGATCTGGACCACCGTAATCTGGTGCCCGGGCGGCCAAGGCTTATCGAAAATCGCCGCACGAAGCTTCAGAACAGCCGCCGGTCGCACCGGCGCAACGATCATGTCCTTAATAGGAGGAAACCTGAGCATGATGACCTTTACTCGCCGCCTCGCGCTCGCAGCGCTTGCCTCGACCGCCTTCGTCGCAGGTCCTGCGCTTGCGCAGGAAAAGGGTCTGATGACGATCATCGTCAACGATCCGGCAAACCCCTACTGGAAGACCGAAGGCGATGTCGCCCAAAAGACTGCCCAGGACATGGGCTATGAGGCGACCGTCGCCGCCCACAAGGGCGACACCAATGTGGAGAGCAATCTCATCGACACGGCGATCACCAACCAGTCGAAGGCAATCCTGCTCGATCCGGCAAATGCCGATGGTTCGATCGGTGCCGTCAAGAAGGCCGTTCAAGCCGATATTCCGGTCTTCCTGATCAATGCCGAGATTAACGAAACCGGGCTCGCCAAGGCTCAGCTCGTCTCGAACAACGCCCAGTGCGCAGCAGACGGCGCGGTGAAGTGGGTCGAACTTGCCGGCGATACGGTGAATTATGTCGAATTCTTCGGCAACCCCGCAGATAACAACGCCGCGACCCGCTCGAACGGCTACGAGACGGTGCTGTCTCAGTACCCGGATCTGACCAAGGTTGCCGAGGAAGTTGCCAACTGGGACCGTACTCAGGGCTTCACCAAGATGCAGTCGATCCTGCAGGCGAACCCCGACGTTCAGGCCGTCATCAGCGGCAATGACGAGATGGCGCTGGGCGCGATCGCAGCCCTCAAGGAGGCCGGAAAATTGACCGAAGGCATGGTGATCGGCGGCTTCGACGGAAATCCGGACGCCGTCGAAGCGGTGAAAGCCGGCGAGATGTCCTACACCGTCCTCCAGCCCGTAGCCGAGTTCGCGGCCGAAGCCGTAAGGCAGGCCGACGCCTTCGTGACCGACGGCACTGCGCCGGAGAACGAGAAGCAGCAGTTCAACTGCCAGATCATCACCTCCGAAAACGTCGACAAGTACACCGGTCCGTTCGTTCTCGAGAACTAAGGACTACGGATCGGAACCGTGAATCTCGGGCATGCTCTTGATGACGTGCCTGCCGGACAATCCGCTCGGATGCCGCGCAAGAAACCGCAGCGTCCGGGCACCTCTCTAAACTGAGACTTCCCATGGCCCAGAGCGAACGCGTACTCCGTGAAGCCATCATCGAAAAAGCACGCTGGATGAATTCGAGCGGGCTTAACCCAAGGCACATCCGGGAGCATCCCGACGCGTTGTTATCCGCGTCTCGGACTGTGCGACGTTCGGCACGAAGAAGCTCTCTGAAGCAGCCCTGCCCGCACTTGAAGATCGTACTGCTTGCCTCCTAGCCAATCACGGCATCGCTGACGCTGCGGCTGCCCTGATCTCTCGTCGTCCGCAACATTTCAAGCCGACCCGCATAGCGCTTCCACCTCTCCAGCAGTAGAGCACCCGTCCCGCTGCTGCCAGGAAACTGGACGAGGATGCTATGTCACCCGCACCGCATTTCAAAATATTGCGTCTCAGTTTTTCGCGTCCGCGACCCGTGTCGCCGTCAGACCACCACCCATCACGAAGAGGCGGCCATGGCCTTCACCCTTTCGATCAGTACCAATCCCCTGGTCAACCGCTTCGCAGAGCCCGAGGAGCTGATGGCGGTCATCGCCGACGAGATCGGCATCGGCCATGTCCAGCTGACCCACGAATTCCTCAGTCCATCTTGGCCGGCCGGAACGCTAGCGCCTCTCGTCGCGCGCATGGCCGCCGCCGCGTCCGTCCATGGGGTGGCCATCACCTCGATGATGACGGGGCCCTACGGACGACTGAACCATTTCGGCCATCCCGACGACGGCGTGCGCGCCTATTACTTGGACTGGTTCAAGACACTGTCCGATATCGCCGCCGATCTCGGCTGCCCGGCGATCGGCACGCAATTCGCGATCTTGACCTATCGGGATTTCGATGACTGCGACCGGCGCGAGATGCGGCTGCGCGATGCCCTCGATTGCTGGGCCCGCCTCGCCGATCATGCCGCCGAACGCGGCCTGACCTGGATGTTTTGGGAGCCGATGTCCGTCGGCCGCGAATTCGGACACACGCTCGAAGACTGCGCCGCGCTTCAGCGCCGGATTGACGCTGCCGGCCTGTCGCTTCCGCTCAAGTCCATGGTCGATATCGACCATGGCGACGTGACTTCCCCCGATCCCGCCGACACCGATCCCTACGCCTGGGCCAAGCGCTTCGCCGCCATCTCGCCGATCATCCACATCAAGCAGAGCTCCATGAACAAGGGCGGCCACTGGCCTTTCACGGCTACCTATAATGAGAACGGACGCATCACGCCCGACAAGCTCCTCGCCCAAATTCGCGCCGGCGGTGGCACAGACAACGAACTCTGCCTCGAACTCGCCTTCCGCGAACGCGACCCCACGGACCGCCAGGTTGTCGCCGCCCTGGCCGAATCCGTGGCGTTCTGGTCCCCGCATACGCAGATTGGGCAACCAGAGGTTGGCTGGTAAGAGGGGCAAAACCCCGCCCGGGGTTTTGCTCCTCTTACTGCGATGTAGTCGATTTTAAACAGGCAGGCTTTGGGATGGCTGATGCCGGCCGCTTCAATCACCTTGCAATGCGGCCAGGTCTATGACGACCTGTTCCGACGCAAGCTCAGGCTTCTTCGTCCGGGAACCGACCATTGAGATCACCCCGACTTCTTCCAAGGCCGCGAGTGAGCGCGATACATTGGATTGCGACTTGTCGGCCAGTCCGCACAGTGCCGCCACGCTTTCGGGGCGATATTTGCTGATTAGGGCCAATAGCCGGCAATTGTTGGGAGTCAGGGCACGGAGAATTTGCTCGGGAGTCGGCGAAAGCATCTTCACGGCCCTCCCGAGGCTCCACCAACTGCACCGTCACCGCCGTCATCGTCGTCCGTATGCTCTTCGATCAGAGTTCGCTCCAAATCAACGACGGCCGCCGTCAAGGAAGGAAGCGCTTCGCTGACCCGATCCAAATGTTCAAGCACTTTTTCCGCCTTGAGGTCGAAGCCATAGCGGTGTCGGACCAGGTGCCGGAACCCTTTCAGTTCCGTGAGTGACTCATAAAGATCGACGTCGAGGACGGCAGGCCGAACGCCATCGATTGGAACTGACATCTGGTCGAGAATGTCTTGATGCATCGAACTGCCGCTCGGAACGAGATCGTCGACATCGTTGGCCAGCCCGAGAAGGACGTCTTCGACGCCATTATAAACATTGTGGATACCCAGGGCGACGGCACTGACAGCACCCCATTCCCCGCTTCTCACACCATCGCCGTGCTTGAGCATGTGAGCCTCTATCTTCTGCATCTCCTTTTCAGCGCGCTCAAGTTTCACCGAAAGCTTTGCGAAGGCAGGATGCTTAAAGACAGTCATCAAGTAGTTCCCTCACGCGCTCCGAAGACAGGTCCGAAGCAAAGATCAGATCGTATGGCAGATCGGTCCGTCTGAAGCGGTCGGCAACGAGGCGCTCGATCATGACCCGGCGCTTTGGGTCGGTGTCTCCGTGAACCAAGAGATCGACATCGGAGTGGACACGGAATCGGTCTCTCGCCAAAGACCCCACTATAGAAATCTCTATGCCCTGACCTTTTGCAGATTCGACGACCTGACGGGCACGTGCAGTTGCGACCTTCCTCCGTTCATCGGTTCTGCGACGCAGCAGATCATCCATCCTGTTCATTGTACTGCCCCCCTCGCGCGTCATTCTTCGTAGACGATATCGTCCTATCACATTTCATACATATCAGAAAATGATATGTATTCGTAAGCCTGCGACAAGAATCCAGTCCGCCGACTCGCGCTTGTGATAACGGGGTACGACCCGCGCGCCATCCACTTGGATCCTCCGTCTTAGCGGGCCCGTGCGGAAGCCGCCCTCCTTGTCGCTATGCAAGGGCTGCAGGGAGCATGGTAGCGGCCCGTCACAAGCGCCGTCCGTCTCATGTCGTTGACGCTACCGACGACGCTCGCTGCCGGGGCGCCGTCATGTGAGTTATCGAGCGACAGACTGGGTGCCAGCATCAGCCTGACACAGCGACACGCATGTCAGAGCGTTGACCGGGATTGAACCGCCCCGGGTTTCCCGGAGACCATTTGGTTTGAGTCCTACGCGGCTATCGGCACGGCCTCAAGCCTGGCGTAGTAGGCGGCTTCCGCCTCGGCGGGCGGGAGGTTGC
>NZ_JAZHLI010000055.1:0-27706 GCF_036549475.1 Aurantimonas sp. A2-1-M11
TTGAGCGATGATCCGTTCGTTAGCCTGCCAGCCGTGGCACGCTGATCAATCCGGCTTGGCCGGAACCGCTCGGCCATCGCCGTCAGCTACACCACATGGTGGGACACTATCCGAGATGGGGCTCGCATGGGCCTGCAATAGCTGCCACCGCACGCTCGGCTTGTCCCTCAACGAGGCCATTCACCGGTGGGGTCGGAACCAGGTGTTCGTACAGTGGGCGCCCCCGCTGAAATGCGTCGCATGCGGCTGCCGAGACATCCGCATGCGTGTGCAGGCGAAGGTGCCGGGGCGGTGAAAGAGGTTCGCTCCGGGCGAGCAGGCGAACATTTCGAACGAGGGATATCGCTCCAACTTGTGGCGAGTAGCCGTGGGCGCCGGTCGGACTATTTTCATCCGGATGTCGCGGAAAGCCGCAAAACATCCGATGGACGTGGCGCGGACAATCCGCTGCCTGGCTTAGTCGGGATCGGCGCAACGACATAAAGTGTGGTGCGGGCGTTGGGAGCGCCCGCACCACCGGATGGGAAACTAGCCCCTCCTCGCCGCGCGCCTCACAGACGTACACGGCGCTTTACACATTAACGCTGCGGCAGAGGAGTTACTAGCCGCCAATAATGCTATGATGCATCCGCGTAAAGGCGGCGGCCGGACCTGACAACGTTCTCGTCACGAGGGATCGCACCATGATACGGTGGTGGCTTCGACGCCTTTTTCGTGCTCCCGAGCCGGTGCGACGTGATGCAAGCGTGCTGGTGACGATGCATGGGGCCCAGACCGCCTGGCTGGAGGCGCGCGACCGCCGTCGCGCATCTACCACAGGTGACCAGCAGGATGGTGAAGCCCGCCGCCGCGAGACGCGACACTGGAATGCGGTGATGCGGGAGATCGAGCGCCAGACCGGGTATCGGCACCAACCGGACACGGCCACGCGGTACCTCGACCGCTGACCAAGAGCAGAACGGCCGCCTGGCCGAGAGCGTGCGCCTCTCGTGGATACCTCCTATATGACAGCGAGTTTGCGCCCTTGCGCGCTCGTTTCGGGATGGATCTGCCGTGTACATTTTCACGTTCGCTTTTGCCGTCCTCAGTGCAGCCTGGACGCTAGTATTCGGCTGGGAGACGGTCCCTCACACGGACCGATGGCACGTGATCGGAGTTGACGCCGAAACCTCTGCGTCCCTAGGCGAGCGGGCTTTCGATGAGGTCCTGGTCCAGGAAACAGTGATCGACCAAGGCCCAGCCGTCGATGCGGTCGGGAGCATTGTGGCGCGCCTTGCCCCGCATGCGAACGCACTCGCAGACCACGAATACGACTGGGACTTCGCGGTACTGGACGACCCGTCGCCGAACGCCTTTGCGCTACCGAACGGCAATCTGGCGATCCAGACCGGGCTGCTGCCGATCACCGGGATGGAAGACGGACTCGCGGCAGTCATCGGCCACGAACTGGCGCACGTGATTGCCCGCCATCCGGAGGAGCGCCTGACCCAGCAGGAGTTCGCCAGGCTTGGACAGTTCGCTGCCTCCCTATTCTTCTCAGATGGCGATCCTGCAACGCAGGCTGTCATCTCCGGCGCACTCGGCCTCGGGACGGAATACGGGATTCTCAGGCCGTTCTCGCGGACGCACGAGAACGAGGCCGACCGGATCGGGATGATCCTGATGGCACAGGCCTGCTACGATCCCCGTGCAGCTCCACAAGTCTGGCAGCGCATGGCGGAACTGAGCCAAGGCTTGCCCGAGATCCTGTCGACGCATCCCGCCAACGAGACGAGGATGGCGCAGCTTTCTAGTCACCTTGCCGAGGCAATGACCGTCCGCGAACAGGCGGGATGCCCGCCGTTGCCCGGGCCGTCCAGCTAGTCCGACGGCGGCAAGGAGCTTCACGTACCCGTGAGCTAAAAAACTATTACCCTCTCCCGTTCGTCTCTTCCGTGTACGAAACACACGGAAGGAAATTGAGTTATGAAGACCACGATCCTCGCAGCCTCAATGTTCCTCAGTCTTGCCGGCGCCGCACATGCCCAAAGCGAGATGACGCAAAGTGTCACCGGGTCCGATCAAGATGTCTCTGGCGGCATCGTCAGCGCTGAAGCCGTCACGGCCGCGCAGAACGGATGGCTTGTCGTTCACCGTACCGATCAGGAAATGGCCCCGGGGCCTGTTGTCGGTTACGCGCCGATCCGTCAGGGAACGACCAATGACGTCGCCGCGATCCTGCAGGAGGACGTTGCGTCCGGCGACATGCTGATGTTGATGGTTCATGCTGAAGATGGGGGCACACAAACGGGCGTGTTCGAATACACCCTCGGCGCCACGGAAGACGGTCCTATTCGCGTCGATGGCGATTTGGTGATGACGGTTATCACCGCTCAGTAAATCCACCTTGTAGCCAACAAGGCCCGCTCTAGCCGAATGCTGGAGCGGGTATTTTCGCAAGGGTTCCAGTGGGCGGCGGCTCTGGCATGGTGGCGATATGGGGAGGCACGGCTCACTGTCGGAGTATCCGACGGTGAGGATCGCTGCTACGCACCAGCCTGACAGGACCCACCCGATAAGCGGATCGCTAGCTCTATGTCAGAGCCTCGTCCTTCCGCTTCCCGCGCCACCAGCCTCGCGCAACTACCGATGCCTATCATTCTCCCGCCGGCTAGGCGCGACACCGGCTGCGAGTGCTTCAGAAGGGGTACCTTCATCGCTCTCGCCAGGTAGCCGCCACCAGGAGCGTGCAGAATGATGACCACACTTTTATCAATGACGCTGCCCGTCATTGTGTTCGCCTGCGGCCTTGTGGCCTTCTACATCGTCGAAAATTATTAAGGCGACGGCGACCGATCTTCGCCTGAAACAACGGCCACCGGACGCTGGAGCTGGTCGCCGAAGGGCGGCGTGTACGGTTTTCGCAATTCGTCGAAATGCTGCGCCGGATCGAAGCCGACTTGGCCAAGGCATGTATCGGGAGCCTGTCGCTCAGAGTCCGTTTGAGAATGGTCTCAATGGCCGCGAACTCACGACACCATCGCGTCCGACGGTCGCCGTTCATGGTTCGGCACTGTGCCTCGGCATCAGGAAGTCGCGCCCTTCGCCGCGCCTGCGCGCCTCCACCTCCATATCCATGATGCGATCGGCTGCAAAAGCCAGCATGTCGCGCACGAATTCGCTGTCAGCCTGCTTCTCAATCAGCTCGATGAGAGCCATTCTCTCGGTGGTCATCGTCGTCTCCGTTTCAGGTTCCAGGTGTGCAACCCAAACCTTCTCGAAGATCGGCGATGACCGTCAGCGCTACAGTCGGCCGCGCGCTGCTCTACCCCGACGGCTCCGCGCGCTGTTTTGTTCACCATCAATCGGGACACGGCCCAAGCTCATCATCGCGTCGAAGACCTGGCGCAAGTCGAAGGGAGAAAATCGCTTGCCGATGGTGATCGCCGGCGTCAAATTCACCGACGGCGTCGCGATCACCGCGACGCCCGATCAGCACGCCGCCTGACAAGCCGCGTCACCCAATTCCGGCCAGAGTTCTACCGGGTCGTTTCCAGGCATCGCAAAGGTCTGTAACAAACGCCGATGGATATTCGACTGAGCGATCATTTCGACGCGACGACGCTGCAGCGAGGGCGAGACTATGAGCGTCGCGGTCTTGTTGTCTCGGTCGAGCCGTCCGCGGATGGCGCGCTGACGGGGACCGTCTCGAATGGGAACGGGAAGAGTTATCAGCAGCAGATTACCACGGGCCTCAGTCTGGTCGAGGGATTTTGCTCATGTCCCGTTGGCTACAACTGCAAGCATGTCGCCGCGGTGTTATTGTTTTGGGGTGACCATGAGCAGCGGCATCCAGGCCTTGCAGCACCAGTACAGAGCTGGCTCGGTCGCGTTAGGAAAGCATCCCTTTCTGCGTACACGCCCGAGCAGCGGCCGGAAGATTACCCTGACAAGGCGAAGGATCGTCTGCTTTACGTGCTGGAGTCGCATGGCACGCAGGTGAAAATCGACATCTACAAGGGCCAGGTCAATGCGTCAGGCACTGCGCTCAACAAATCCATCAGGCGCTACGATGCGCTCCACGCCCTGCGCAGCGCCGCCCCGGCCAGGTTCATCCGCCCGGTGGATATGGAACTGCTGTCGGGATTGGCCCAGGCCCGCCTCTGGGATGCGAGCTACAGCTACGGTCTGCCTGATCTGCTGCGCCCCAAGGGCGAGGAGGCGCTTGCGCTGATACGCCGGCTCTGTCAGACGGGTCGGTTCCTGCATGACAACACGCCCGATGCGCATCTGAGCTGGTCCGATGCGCGGCCGACGCCTCGTCTAACGTGGCGCATGGCGGCGGACGGCAACCAGCGGCTGGGCTTCGCGGATGCCTCCGGCCAGCCCCTCGAACTTCGCGGCCTCGATGGCGCATCACTCTGGCTCGACAAGCAGACGGGGCAGATCGGTGCGCTGGAGGGTGCGCTGGGAGACGACGTGCTTCAGCTCGTCAAGGCTGGCCCCGAGGTTGCTCCGCATGAGGTCGATGCGCTTGGTGTGGCGCTCCCCGACATGCTTTCCGGGCTGGACCTGCCGCGCCCGCGCATGATCTGCCAGACCCGGCGCGCAGCAAAGAAGCGGTTTGCCCGACTGACCCTCGGTCGCGAGACCGCTCGCGACGGACCGCGCTATTGGGGCACAGCCGTGCAACTGCCCACCCTGACCCTGCGCTTCGTCTATGACGGGCAGGAGGTCCGGGAGGGAGACGCCGACCCTCGCCTAGTCGAGGAAGGCGAGATCGTAACGCTCACCCGCGACCACGGCTGGGAGGCGGCCTGCGCCATACGGCTGATGGAGGCGGGCGCACTGCCGGTGGAAGAACTGGAGAGCCTCTGGCCGGACGAGCGCATGATGGAGTGTGATTTCGTCTTTGCCGACGGCGAGATGAATCTGCACACGCTGGAGATCTCGGACAAACGGGAAACGCTGGATTTCGCCTTTCGGGTGGTGCCGCAGTTGCGCCGCGACGGATGGGAAGTCCTCGAGACTCCGAAATGGCCCTATCGCCTGATCGAAGAGGCGGCGTCGCTGACAGTCGCGACGCAAACCGAGGCGGGGCAGGCATTTGAGGGCAATGACTGGTTCTCGCTGGGGTTTCAGGCCGAGATCGGCGGCGGGGCGGTGGACGTGGCGCCAATCGTCGCGGCCTTCCTCGAACAGATTCGCGAGGATTGGGACGACGTGCCGGATGTCGAGACCCTGGCGCAGCATCTTGCTGACCGGCCCGTCTACCTGGACCGTGGGAAGCAGGGCTACGTCGCGCTGGACCTCAGCCCGCTGGCGCCGCTTCTGCATCTGTTCCTGACCCATCATGCCGAGTTGGGTGCCCTGCACCCCACTGACGCCCGCGTTGCCCGGCTGGCCGAGGAGGCTCTCGCCGGCAGCCCCATTCGCTTTGCTGACAAGGCCGGGATTCTGCCGTTGGCGCGCAGCCTGCAGGCGCTGGCCGAGGCCGAAAGCTTTCAGCCTCCCGTCAGGCTCACGGCGCAGCTCCGCGACTATCAGGCCTTCGGCACCGCCTGGATGGGGAGCCTGCTCGAGGCCGGGTTCGGTGGCATCCTGGCCGACGACATGGGGCTGGGCAAGACGGTGCAGACGCTGGCGCTGCTGCAGGCTCGGCGCGAAGCCGGAGCCCCCGGCCCGGCGCTGCTGATCCTACCCACCAGCCTGCTGCACGGGTGGCATGCCCAGGCGACGCAGTTCACCCCCGATCTGCGCCTCGTGATTCTGCATGGCCCCGACCGTGCAGCTTTACGCGACCGGACGCCCCAGGCCGATCTGGTGCTGACCACCTATCCGCTTCTGGCGCGCGATCACGACTGGCTGGCGTTGCAGGACTGGCCGCTGGTCATTCTGGACGAGGCACAGACGCTCAAGAACCCCGCCTCTCGCATGGCGAAAACCCTGCGAGAGATCCCGGCGCGGGGGCGGCTCGCGCTGACCGGCACGCCGCTGGAGAACTCGCTGCAGGATCTGTGGACGCTGGTCGACTGGGTGAACCCCGGCTTGCTGGGCGACCGAAAGCACTTTCAGACGCTGTTCCGCACCCCCATCGAAAAGCACGGTGACGCCGCGGCGCAAGCCCGGCTGAACCGTCGGATGCGGCCTTTTCTCTTGCGCCGAACAAAGAGGGAAGTCGCAGCCGAGCTGCCGCCGAGGACCGAAATCCTCGAACGCGTCGACCTGCCGAAACCGCAACAGGCGCTGTACGAGACGGTCCGCAGCGCAATGGACGCGCGCGTTCGCGAAGCCATTGGCACTCGCGGGTTGGCGGCGGCGCGGATAACTGTCTTGGATGCGCTTTTAAAGCTGCGGCAGGTGTGTTGCGACCCGACTCTGGTCAAGACCGAGGCCGCCCGATCCGTGACCGACAGCGCTAAACGGGCACGGCTGCACGAACTTCTGAGCGAGCTGGTCGCCGAAGGGCGGCGTGTACTTGTGTTTTCGCAATTCGTCGAAATGCTGCGCCTGGTCGAAGCCGACTTGGCCAAGGCAGGCATCGGGAGCCTGTCGCTCACCGGCAAGACACGGAACCGCGCCGAAGTGCTCAACGCCTTCGCAAATGGCGATACCCCGGTTTTTCTTCTCAGCCTCAAGGCGGGTGGCGTTGGCCTGACCCTGACTGAGGCCGATACGGTGATCTTGTATGACCCGTGGTGGAACCCGGCCGTGGAGCGCCAGGCCATGGACCGCACCCACCGGATAGGCCAGGACAAGCCGGTCTTCGTGCACCGGCTTGTCGCTGCCGGCACGGTGGAGGAAAAGATCCTCAACATGCAGGCCCGCAAACAGGCATTGGCCGATGCGCTTTTCGACTCCGCGGGCGGAGCTGCGGATACGGTGCTGGACGAAGCCGCCCTCCAAGATCTCTTCGCCCCGCTAAACACCTGACCTGAGCCGCGTGACCCTACCTCCCCGCGCCGCAAGATGGATCTCCTCACGGTCGACAGCATTTGACCCGCGGGCACCACGGTGGAATGGGCTGTTGATGGTTTTCGCGACTGGCCTTGCTGCCGAGGAATCCTGCGCTTCGATCACAAGTCCGCCGGCCGTTGCCCGCCGACAAAATGATCTCTCTTCCAGCACGATCGCCATGTCAAAGGCGAACAGGCCCTACTCTCCTTGTTCAAGGCCCTGCTTCTTCTGGTGGCCTTCGCGAAGCTACAAGAATGCGTTGGTTTCATCCAAGGGCAGGCGCCGCTTGCACGCTTTTCCACCTTCTTGTTCCTCTTAAGGAGCCGCGATACGGTGCATTTCCGTATCGGCACGCGACTGGAAAGGCTTCGCCGTGCTGAGCTTCGCCTCCAGAACGTGCCGAACTCGCATGACCTCCGGGAGCGAAGGGCATCCTGACGCTTCGAGCTGATAGTTCGCCAAAAGCAGTGCGACGCGGTTTTCGTAACGGTCGGTCGTTTCTTCAGATCGGGAAATCACCACATCAGAAACGACAGAAATATCAGTGTCTTGCCGAGAGGCCGCCGTCACAGCGCGACCTCCAGGGTCCAGTGCCCAGTTTCGTCCTGTCGGGTGCACCATTCTTTCATACCCCCAGTATCATCAGCAGACGGCTCGCCAGACGCTCAGTGGTGTCTGCCCGTGCCGTAGCCCGAAGCAGCAAGTTCACAGCAGAGGCAGCTCAAACGCGAGCCGGTACGACACGCGGACAGCCCTGCGACGCCCGGCGATCCAAGACGATCTACGGCTCCTCTGCATCTCGTGCAGGCGACGCCTCGCGGTGCGCGAGCGCAGTCGCGGCGTCGGCGAGTTTCACGCCGGATATCCGGTGCTGCAGCATATTGGCGACGAGATCCATAAGGGCACCCGTCGCCGCGTCGATCGACAGGCCGCCCTCGCGGATGTTGGAGATGCAGTTGCGCCGCGAGTCCGGCGTGCCGGTCTTTGCGCCGTAGGTCACATAGGCGCCGAGACTGTCCGCCGCCGAAAGTCCCGGGCGCTCGCCGAGCAGCATGACGACGACCTTTGCGCCGAAGGCTTCGGCGATCGGATCGCCGAGCGCAACGCGCGCGCCCTCCGCCAGAATCACGGGACCGATCGAGACACCCCTCTTCGCGGCGGCCTCGGCGATGCGGATGACGAGTGCCCCGGCAACGAGATCGACCGCCGTCGCCGAGAGACCGTCGCCGACGACGATGAGAAGGTCGGGCGGGGAACCCATGTCCTGCGCAAGACGGGCGAGGCGTTCGGCTCCGTCCTCGCAGAGCGCCCGGCCGAGATCGGGGCGGCGAATATAAGTCGCCCGGTCCGGCACGGCGCTCGCAACCCGTGCGCAGACGAGGCCCGCCGAGTGAAGACCGGCTTCGAGGCGTGGCCAGTCGACCTGCGACCACACCGCGTCGCGCGCCCGCGCATGATCGAGAAGAAAGCTCTGCTCGGCCCGCGTCGACTGCACGGCACCGCCGCGGCCGAGCCGGATGCGCGCTGCGGTCAGGTCGCGGTAGCGCTCGGGATCAAGTGCGCCACCGCGCGCGATCTCGCCGTCCTTGCCGTCCCGTGCACTCATGCTGCCGATCGATCCAGAAGCTTCGTTCCCTCGATCGCCGCGACGAGGCTCGGCGGCGGTGGCGCCAGCCGCCCGGCTGCGTCGAAGAGCCCGACGTGCCGCAGCCAGGCCTCGAATTCGGGCGCGGGCCTTCGCCCGAGGGTTTCGCGGGCGTAGGCGGCGTCCTCGTGACTGAGCGACTGGTAGTTCAGCATGACGTCGTCGGCACCGGGGACGGTGATGACGAAGCTGACATTCGCCGCGCACAGCAGCGTCAGAAGCACGTCCATGTCGTTCTGATCGGCGTCGGCGTGATTGGTGTAGCAGACGTCGACCCCCATCGGCAGGCCGAGCAGCTTGCCGCAGAAATGGTCCTCGAGCCCGGCCCGCAGGATTTGCCGGCCGTCATAGAGATATTCCGGGCCGATGAAGCCGACGACCGTGTTGACGAGCAGCGGCCGAAATTCGCGCGCAACGGCATAGGCCCGGGCCTCCATGGTCTGCTGGTCGACGCCGTGATGGGCGTTCGCCGACAGTGCCGACCCCTGTCCTGTCTCGAAATACATGACGTTCTCGCCGAACGTGCCGCGCTTCAGGGCCAGGCCGGCCTCGTGGGCTTCGCGAAGCATCGCGAGATCGATGCCGAACCCCTCGTTCGCCTTCTGCGACCCGGCGATCGACTGGAAGACCAGATCGACCGGTGCACCGCGCTCCATCGCCCGGATCGCGACGGTGACGTGACCGAGGCAGCAGGTCTGGGTCGGGATGGCAAGGTGCTCGCGCAGATCGTCGAGAAGCGACACGATCCGCCGGTAGTCCTCGACGGTGTCGGTCGCCGGATTAACCCCGATCACCGCGTCGCCCGAGCCCATCAGCAGCCCGTCGATGGCCGAGAGCGCGATGCCTGCGGACGCGTCGGTCGGGTGGTTCGGCTGGTTGCGGGTCGAAAGCCGTCCTGGAAGGCCGATAGTCGAACGAAAGCGCGTGACGACCTGACGCCTGGCAGCGATCGCGATGAGATCCTTGACGCGGCAGATCTTGGAGACGGCCGCGACCATTTCGGGCGTGAGGCCGAAGGTGACCGCCTCGAGTTCGGCCGGCCCGGTCTCCGGCGCGAGCAGCCATTCGCGAAATTCCCCGACGGTGAGCGACGAGACGGGCGCGAAGGCGGCTTCATCGTGCTGCTGGGCGATCAGGCGGGAAACCTCGTCCTCGTCCGACGCGATCAGTTCCTCGGCGAGGAAGGTCCGCAAGGGGAGGTCGGCGAGCGCCATCTGGGCGGCGAGCCGCTCCACTGCGCTGTCCGCCGCAAGGCCCGCGAGCTGATCGCCCGAGCGCTCCGGCGTCGCCTTCGCCAGCAAGGTCTTCAGATCGTCGAACCGGAACCTGGTTCCCGCGATCACGGTCGAATAACCCACGAGACCCTCCCCACCAACGACCTGGTCACGTTAGCATCAGGACAGCGAAAGGCGAGACGGTGTGGCTGACTGACGCCACGCCATCCGCTCCGTTGCCATGGTCGGGCCTTGCTCGAAGATCACCCTGCGGCGCAGCTGACGCGACTGCCACGAAGTCGGAATTCGCCGTACAGCGCCGTTGCCCCGCAGGGTTTTCGATCATGCCCGGCGAAGCTCGCGGCTCCTTGAAGCTTCGAGCATGGCCGCATCGCCCGAATTTTCATCACGATGCGCACTCCGGCAGCAGCCTTGTGATGCCTTCGTGGAAAAGTCCGGTCTGGCCGGGGCCCTGTGCGATGGCACGCATTTTGCACCGCTCACGAGTATCTCCTCTTGCGCGGGACATGATCGACCTTGCCGACCAACGCCACCGACCTGGAACTTGCTGCCGTCACGAAGGCCTATGGCGAGACGATCGCCGTGGACCGGGTGTCCCTGAAAATTCCAGGTAGCACCTATTGCTGCCTGCTCGGGCCCTCCGGCTGCGGCAAGACCTCGACGCTGCGGATGATCGCTGGCCACGAATTCGTCTCCGACGGCGACGTGATGATCGGCAACACCATCGTGAACGACCTGCCGCCGGCCAAGCGCGGCACGGCGATGATGTTCCAGAACTACGCGCTGTTTCCGCATCTCGACGTGCGCGACAACGTTGCCTTCTCGCTGAAGATGGCGGGGGTCGGCAAGGACGAGCGCCACCGCAAGGCGGACGAGATCCTCGCCCTCGTCGACATGGGATCCTATGCCGCGCGCCTGCCGACGCAGCTGTCCGGCGGCCAGCAGCAGCGCGTGGCGCTGGCCAGGGCTCTGGTGACCAACCCTTCGGTGCTGCTGCTCGACGAGCCGCTTTCCGCGCTCGACCCGTTCCTGCGCATCCGCATGCGCGCCGAATTGAAGCGCTACCAGCGCGAGTTCGGCATCTCCTTCGTCCACGTTACCCACAGCCAGGAAGAGGCGATGGCGCTGGCCGACATGGTGGTGGTGATGAGTGACGGCCGGATCGAGCAAGTCGGCAGCCCGCGCGAGATCTTCAATGCCCCGCGCACCCGCTTCGTCGCCCAGTTCATGGGGGGCCACAACGTCGTGCCCGACGAGGGCCGCACCTATGCGATCCGCGCCGACCATTTGCGGCTCTACCGCGGCGTCGAGGCGGACGGCGCCGGCCGGCGCTCGCCGGCGACGGTCACCGGCGTCGAATACCAGGGCATGACGGTGCACGTCTCGCTCGCCCGCCCGGACGGGCTCGAACTCGTCGCCACCCTGCCCGAGCGGGAGTTCGACCGGACCCCGGTCGTGCGCGGCGACGAGGTGGTTGTCGGTTGGGACACGGCCGACCGGCATGAACTCGCAGCATGAACCACGGCATTAGCAACAGGGAGATCATCGGATGATCAAGAAAACACTCGGCCGCGGCCTCGATCGGCGCTCGGTACTCCAGGGATCTGCGGCCCTGCTCGGCGCGGGCGTGGTGACCAAGGTCACCGGCTTCCCCGCAATTGCGCAGGAGAAGGTGACGCTGCGCTATCTGTCGACCGCGGTGAACCAGTCGCCCGGCATCGCCGCCAGGGCCGGCGAGGATCTTGGCATCAACATCGAATACATCGCGGTGACGACCGACGACGTCGCCAAGCGCGTCATCACCCAGCCGAACTCGTTCGACCTCGTCGACACCGAGTATTTCGCCCTGCCCAAGCTCATGCCGTCGGGCAACATCATGGGGCTCGACGCCTCGAAGATCACTAATGCCGGCAAGATCGCCAGCGTCATCCGCGAGGGCAAGGTCGCCGGCAAGGCGATCGGCCTCGACGGCACCGCGCCGGCCGAAGTGTTCTACCTCCCCGACGAGAAGGCCACCTCCTTCGCGACCGAGGAGACCGGCTGGATCACCCTCATCCCGACGACCTACAATGCCGACACGCTGGGCATCCGGCCGGACCTGATCGACAAGCCGATCGACAGCTGGGCCTCGCTGCTCGACCCGGCCTTCCAGGGCAAGGCGGCGATGCTCAACATCCCGTCGATCGGCATCATGGACGCGGCGATGGCGCTCGAGGCGCGCGGCGACATCACCTATGGCGACAAGGGCAACATGACCCGCGAGGAGATCGACCAGACGATCGCCGCGCTGATCGAGGCCAAGCGCGCCGGCCAGTTCCGCGCCTTCTGGACCGACTTCAACGAGTCGGTGAACCTGATGGCCTCGGGCGAAGTCGTCATCCAGTCCATGTGGTCGCCGGCGGTCACCGCCGTGCGCACCCAGGGCATCGAGTGCAAGTACCAGCCCCTGAAGGAGGGTTACCGCGCCTGGGCTTCGGGCTTCGGCCTGCCGGTGGCGATCGGTGACCGCGAGAAGGACGCGGCCTACGAGTTCATCAACTGGTTCCTGTCCGGCTGGGCCGGCGCGCATCTGGCCAAGCAGGGCTACTATACCGCCGTGCTGGAGACGACCAAGGAAGCCATGGAGCCCTACGAGTGGGCCTACTGGTTCGAGGGTGCCGCGGCCGAGCAGGACATCCTCGCGCCGGACGGCAAGCTGCTCGAGAAGGCCGGCGCCACCCGCGACGGCGGCTCCTACGACGAGCGCATGGGCGCGGTCGCCTGCTGGAACGCCGTCATGGACGAGAACATCTACATGATCCGCAAGTGGAACGAGTTCATTGCCGCCTGACGCGATCACCACGACCATCGATGCCCCGGCCAAGGCCGGGGCATCGCCCCGCACCGGCGCGGTCGCGCGCCGCCGCGCCGGCCGCACCAGCTGGTCGCCGCGGTGGCTGCCCTACGCCCAGGCCGCGCCGCTTGCGCTGGTCTTCCTGGTGTTCTTCGTGCTGCCGCTGGTCACGACCTTCGTCGTCTCGTTCTGGGAATATACCGAATATTCCATCGAGCCGGCCTTCGTCTTCACCAATTACACCGACGTCTTCTATGGCTGCGTTGCCGACCTGCCGCGCCTCTGCACCACCTTCGCGACCTATCTGTCGACGCTGAAATTCGTGGCGATCGTCTGGGCGATCACGCTCACCCTCGGCTTCACCATCGCCTATTTCCTCGCCCTCCACGTGCGCACCCTGCCGATGCAGATCGCGCTCTTCCTGGTCTGCACCATCCCGTTCTGGACCTCGAACGTCATCCGGACGATCTCCTGGATCCCGCTGCTCGGGCGCAACGGCCTCGTCAACGAGACGCTCCAGTCCATCGGACTGATCAACCAGCCGCTGGAATGGCTGCTCTATTCGGACTTTGCCGTCGCCCTCGCCCTCATCCATCTCTACACGCTGTTCATGGTGGTCCCGATCTTCAACTCGATGATGCGGATCGACCGCTCGCTGGTCGAGGCGGCGACCGATGCCGGGGCGAGCGGCTGGCAGACGCTGACCAACGTCATCGTGCCGCTGGCCAAGCCCGGTATCCTGATCGGCTCGATCTTCGTCGTCACCATCATCACCGGCGACTATCTGACCATCGGCATCATGGGCGGCCAGCAGATCGCGTCGGTGGGCAAGATCATCCAGACCCAGATCAACTTCTTGCAGTTCCCGATCGCCGCCGCCAACGCGATCGTCCTGCTCGCCGTCGTCCTGGTGACGATCTGGGGCATGCTGCGCCTCGTCGACATCCGCAAGGAGCTCTGACCATGACCGGACGCCAGGAAGGCAGGCCCCGCAGCTTCTACGTGCTGGCGACGATCTTCGCGCTGTTCGTGGTGTTTCTCTACGGCCCGGTGGCGACGATCCTCGCGCTGTCGTTCCAGGGTCCGACCGGCGGCCTCACCTTCCCGGTGAACGGGGTGTCGCTCCACTGGTTCGAGCGGCTGTGGAGCGGCGGCGGCGTGGTCGACATCGGCAGCGCCTTCCGGCGCTCCTTCGGCCTCGGCCTCGTCGTCATGGTGCTGACGGTGGTGATCTCGGTCTCGGCCGGCCTTGCCTTTCGCAAGAAATTCCGCGGCGCGACGGCGCTGTTCTACGTGGCGATCGCCAGCCTGATCGTTCCCTCCATCGTCGTCTCGCTCGGCATCGCGCTGGAGTTCCGCATCCTCGACGATCTCCTCGGCCAGGCGGCGACGGCGCTCGGCCTGACGCCGCCGCGCAACTCGATCGGCCTGTTCACCTCCGGCCTGGGCGCCCATCTCAGCTGGACCCTGCCCTTCGGCCTCCTGATCATGTTCGCGGTCTTCAACCGCCTCGACAAGAGCTACGAGGAGGCTGCCCGCGACCTCGGCGCGACGCCCTGGCAGAGCTTTCGCTTCGTCATCCTGCCGATGATCGCGCCGTTCCTGATCGGCATCTCGCTGTTCGGCTTCACCCTCTCCTGGGACGAGATCGCCCGCTCGAGCCAGACCATGGGATCGACCAACACGCTGCCGCTGGAACTCGCCGCCCTGACCACCACCGTCACCACGCCCGAGATCTACGCGCTCGGCACCTCAGTCACCGCGGTGTCCTTCCTCGTCATCTTCGGCACGCTGGGGCTCTTCGTCCTGATGCAGCGGCGCCGTGCCGCGCGCGGCCTCGCGGGCGCCTGACAGCCCATGCGCATCGCCGTCATCAATCCGAATTCGACGCGCGCGATGACCGAGACGATCGCGCTCGCCGCGCGCCGTGCGGCCGCGCCCGGCACGACGATCATCGCCTGTCAGAACGACGACGGGCCGGCCTCGATCGAGGGCCATGTCGACGGGGCGCTCGCCGTGCCCGGCCTGCTGCGCGCCATCGCGGCGGCCGAGGACGACGGCGCGGCGGCGCATGTCATCGCCTGCTTCGACGATACCGGGCTCGACGCCGCCCGTTCGCTCGCATCAGGGCCCGTGATCGGCATAGGCGAGGCCGCGGCGCACATGGCAAGCCTCGTCGCGCGGCGTTTCTCGGTCATCACGACGCTTGCCTGTTCGGTGCCGATCCTCTCGGACAATCTGGCGCGCAACGGCCTCGCTGCGCTGTGCTGCGGCGTGCGCGCCAGCGAGCTGCCGGTGCTGGCGCTGGAGGCCGATCCCGAGGCCGCGGGCCGGCGGATCTCGCAGGAGATTACCCGCGCGATCGACGAGGACGGCGCCGAGGCGATCGTGCTCGGTTGTGCGGGCATGGCGGATTTCGCCGCCGAGCTCGCCGAGCGGCACGGGCTGCCCGTGATCGAGGGCGTATCGGCGGCGGTCAAGCTGGCCGAGGCGGCGGTTGCGCTCGGCCTCAGGACGTCGAAGCGCGGCGGCTACGCCCCGCCCCGCCCGAAGCCGGGCGGTTTCATGCGGGCGGCAAGCTTGGCCCTCCCATAAGCGAGGTCACACTCGACCCGATGTTTGGCGCCGACATGGCACTCGGTCGCGTGGACCGCGACCGAGCTCAGACCTCGGAGACATTCGCCTTTGGCTGCTCTGTCGCCTGATTGACCGCAGCGAGTCGCATATCCCGTCCGAACGCCATCCCGCCTGAACCGTCCCCCTTTGCTCCGGATCAATGCCACCCTGCTGCACCCGGTCTAAGGGTTTGCAGAACGGCGGGGGAAGCCGCGTCTCCGCCATTCGGCGAGTCGCGGCCCCATCACGACGGACGAAGAGCAAAACGGAAGCCTCATGAACGCGCCCCATCAGCCCTCCCCCACCCTTCTCGATCTCGCCGGGCGGTCGGTTCCCCGCTACACGTCCTATCCGACCGCGCCGCACTTCACCTCGGCCGTCGAGGGGACGGTCTACGGCGGCTGGCTCGATCAGGTGCAGGACCGGGGCGAGCCGATTTCGCTGTATCTGCACGTGCCGTTCTGTCGGACGATCTGCACCTATTGCGGCTGCTCCACCAAGGCGACGCTGCGCGACGACCCCATACGCGCCTATGCGGATACCATGCGGCAGGAAATCCGGCTCCTGGCCGACCGACTGGGCCCGGTCGAGGTGGAGCATCTGCATTGGGGCGGCGGCACGCCGAGCATCCTGCCGCCCGACTGCCTTGAGATGCTGGTCCGCGAACTTTCGGACCGCTTCCGGTTCCGTCAGGACATGAAACACGCGATCGAACTCGATCCCCGCCACGTGACCGCCGAGGGCGCCCGCCAGATGGCCGGCCTCGGGATCAACCGGGCGAGCCTCGGCGTGCAGACCCTGGATGCCGACGTGCAGGAAGCGATCGGGCGCATCCAGCCGCTGCCGGTCGTCGCCGCGGCCTTCCAGGCCCTGCGCGATGCCGGCATCACGGCGATCAATGCGGATCTGATGTACGGGCTGCCGTTGCAGACATGCCAGACCATCCGCGAGACGGCCCGCCAGACGCTCGCGCTGGAGCCGACGCGCCTGGCGATCTTCGGCTATGCCCACGTGCCGTGGATGAAGTCGCACCAGAAGCTCATCGACCCCACTGCCTTGCCCGGAATCGCGGAACGGATCCGCCAGGCGACCGCGGCGCGCAAAAGCCTGCTGGAGGGTGGCTTCGTCGAGATCGGTATCGACCATTTCGCACGGCCGGAGGACGGACTGGCGGTCGCCTTCCGGTCCCGCACGCTCCGTCGCAATTTCCAGGGTTACACGGTCGACGGAGCGGAGACGCTGATCGGTATCGGCGCCTCGTCGATCAGCCGCACCCCCTTCGGCTACGCCCAGAACGCCGCGGACGTTCACGGCTGGCGGCGTGCGATCAAGGCCGGTCAGTTCGCGACCAGGCAGGGAAAGGCGTTCGAGGGCGAGGACCGGATGCGTGCCGCGGTGATCTCCGACCTTCTCTGCTTCTTCGAGTTCGATCTCGTGGAGGTTTCAGAACGCCATGGCTTCCCGGCCCAGAGCCTGGCCGCCGATGTCGGCCGGCTCGCACCGCTGGTGCAGGCCGGCTGGGTCGAGATCGACGGCAGCCGCATCGCGATCCGCAGTCAACGGCATGAGGTCGCGCGCATCGTCGCCAGCGAGTTCGACAGCTATCTCGGCCATGGCGGCCGCCATTCCAGCGCAGTCTGACGGGCGTCCCGCCTCTCCGGCGTTCCCGGCTCGGTCAGCCGTGGCAGATGTCGCCGCGGACCAGATGATCCTGGCCGTGCAGGCAGACGACGTCGCACAGGATGCGCGCCTGCACGGCGACGAGGCCCAGTGTGAAGAACCCGACCAGCATGGCCGGAAGCCTGATGGACGCGATGCGGCTGTTGAGGATTTCGGTCATGTCCTGAAGCCTTCCTGGTTCTGCCGGAGAATGGGTTCGCCGACGGCATGACGGGAGCCGTCTCGTCGAAGGATACCGCGCCACGGCGCCTCACCGTGCCAGCCATCAGGCGGTCTTGCGCCGCAATTGCCGGGCCGCGATCGCCTTGACGCCGTAGGCCATCGCGAAACCGCCGCCGAGAATGATCGCGCCGACGAGGATCGACAGCGTGCCGACCGCAGGAACCATCGGCGTGTAGCCGCCGATCATCTTGGCGTGGAGCCATTCCGGGATCGTGACGTCGGCGCCGCTGGTATAGTAAGCGAAGGGAAAATTGCTCCACGACAGGAGCACCGAGAACAGGAAGCCGGCAAAAATGCCGGGCCACAATAGCGGCAGCGTGATGTCGCGCATCGCCTGCCAGCGTGTTGCGCCAAGATCGCGCGCGGCATCCTCGAAGGCCGGATCGTAGCTGAAGACCTGGATAGCGATGATGAGGCTCGCGATCGGCGCGATCCAGACGAGCTGGCCGAACACGGTCGAGTGCCAGGACATCGGCACGCCGAGCGTGTTGAGCCAGAGCTGGACCGCCAGGCCCAGCACCGCCTGGGGAAA
Organism: Aurantimonas sp. A2-1-M11; assembly: GCF_036549475.1. Classification (NCBI taxonomy): domain Bacteria; kingdom Pseudomonadati; phylum Pseudomonadota; class Alphaproteobacteria; order Hyphomicrobiales; family Aurantimonadaceae; genus Aurantimonas; species Aurantimonas sp. A2-1-M11. Next base: position 17,700 of record NZ_JAZHLI010000055.1, read on the forward strand.
GAAGATCGGCAGCATGACGAGGATCTGGAACGCCTTGCGGCCCTTCCAGTCGTAGCGCGCATAGGCGAGCGCCCAGGCGAAGGCGAGCGCGACGGAGATCAGCGCCACGATCACCGCGACGATCAGCGACGTGATGGCGGCCTGTTCGATCTGGAAGGACGCGAATGTGTCCTCGTACCATTTCCAGGAATAGCGGCTCACCGGAAAGATGAAGAAGCGCGAGCGCGACAGGGAAGCCAGCGCCGTGACGAGCATCGGCAGGTACATCGCCAGGCAGACGACAGCGAAGATGCTCCAGAGCAGCTTTCGGGTCAGCGGGTGGAGGTCGGACATGGATCAGCGCCTCGTGAACATGCGGTCGATGTCGACCCGCCGCATGACGACCAGGATGGCTGCCGCGGCGATGAGGATCAGAAGGACCGAAAGAGCGGCGCCGCGCGGCCAGTTCTGGCCGAAGGTGAAGGCGCTGTCGATGTCCTGGACGATGGGGATGACGGCGCCCTTGCCCAGGAACTTGGCTTCCGAAACCGCGCCGAGGGCCAGGACGAAGCACAAGAGCGTGCCGATCAGGATGCCGGGCGCGGCCAGCGGCAGCTCGATGTCGCGAAACACCTGAAAGCGCGTCGCGCCGAGATCGCTCGCCGCCTCGCGCGCGTCGGGCGCCACATTGGTCAGGCCGAGGATCAGCGGAAACAGCATGAAGGGCAGATAGACGTAGACGAGCCCGAAGATCACGATGGGGATGTTGCCGACGAGGCTTCCGGTGCCCACCCCCAGCAGGCTCTCGGCAGTACCGTCGAGAAAGCCGCCCTTGTCGAAGAAGAGCGACCAGCCCTGCAGGCGGATGTTCTCGGCGACGAACAGGGGTGCGACGATGGCGACCGTGTAGATGTCGGCCCGTTTGCCGGCGAGGCGCACCATCGTCACCGCCAGCGGATAGGCGACGAGCAGCAGGATCACCGTGCTGATCATCGCCATCAGCAGCGACCAGCCGAAGGAGATGTAGAAGTTCTGCTCGACGATATCGCGGTAGTTCTCCAGCGTCGGCCAGCCGATGGGGCTGAACGATCCCCGCGGCATGAAGCTGTAGAGGACGACGAGCACGAGCGGCCCGAAGAAGCCCGCAAGGAGCAGAAGCGAAAGGGGAAGCGAGGACCAGAGGCCCGCGCTGGGGGACATCTGCCGGATTCGATCGGTCAAGACACCGGCCTGTCCCTCGCTCTCCTCGAAATGACGCGAGGACCCCGTTTCGACCGCCGTATCGATGGAGCGATCGGTCATTGCAGCGGCTCCGCGAACACCCGTGCATCGGCCGGGCGCCATCCGATCTCGACCGTCGAGCCGACTTCCTCGGTGTCGTCGGCGGCACGGATCTTTTCGACCAGATACAGCCTGTCCCCTGCCCTGACCTGGTATTGCACCCGCGAACCGAGGACGTATTTGTTGACGATCTGCCCTTCGAGGATGCAGGCGGCCTCGGCCTGGCCTCAGTCGATCGTCGCGCCGGTCTCCGCACCGCTCTATCCCGAAGGCGGCATGGCCGTGCTGCGCGGCAATCTCGCGCCCGGCGGCGCCATAGTGAAGCAGTCTGCCGCCTCGCCGGACCTGATGAGCCATACAGGCCGCGCGGTGGTGTTCTCGTCGATCGCCGACATGGCCGAGCGTGTGGACGACCCCGATCTCGACGTGACCGCCGAAGACATCCTGGTCCTCCAGAATGCCGGGCCGAAGGGCGCGCCGGGCATGCCCGAAGCCGGTTACATGCCGATCCCCCGCAAGCTCGCGGCCATGGGCGTCAAGGACATGGTGCGCATCTCGGATGCGCGCATGAGCGGCACCGCATCAGGCACCATCGTCCTGCACGTGACGCCGGAAAGCGCCGAGGGTGGCCCGCTGGGGCTGGTGCGCACCGGCGACACGATCTTGCTGGACGTCCCGAACCGCAGCATCTCGCTGGACGTAAGCGAGGCTGAACTGGCCGAGCGCCGCAAGGGCTTCATGCCCCCGGTCCATGCCGATTCCGATCGCGGCTACAAGCGCCTGTTCCTGGAAACCGTCACCCAGGCCGACACGGGCTGCGACTTCGACTTCCTCGTCACGACCGCGAACGGCCGCGTCCCGCAATCCGAAGGATGAGTGAACGTCGCGTCCGGTCGGTTGGTATGCCGGCGTAATTCCATGCGCGATGCGTTGCCGAAACATTGTCCATTCGCGAANCACGACCGCGAACGGCCGCGTCCCGCAATCCGAAGGATGAGTGAACGTCGCGTCCGGTCGGTTGGTATGCCGGCGTAATTCCATGCGCGATGCGTTGCCGAAACATTGTCCATTCGCGAAAAGGGCCGGTCATGCCGGCCCTTTTCAGATCATCCGATCGGTCTCGACCAGTCGCTAATCGTAGAAGACGTCGACCAGCGACAGCGAGACCGCGGGGACGTAGGTCACCAGGATCAGGATCACCAACAGGACACCGATGAAGGGCAGGTTCGTCCGCGTCGTGCGCCAGATGTCGGTGCGGGCGATCGAGCAGGCCGTCACCAGCACGCTGGCGACCGGCGGCGTCTGCTGGCCGAGCGCGATGTTCAGGGTCAGCAGGATGCCGAACTGGATCGGGTCGATGCCGATCTGGTGGACCAGCGGCATGAAGATCGGCACCGTCAGGATGATCGCCGCGGCCCCGTGCAGCACCATGCCGACGAACAGCAGGAAGACGTTGATGATCATCAGGACAAGGAACTTGTCCGTCGTCAGCGTGGTGATGCTGGCCGCCAGGCGCTGCGGCATCTCCGTCTCGGTGAGATAGAGGCCCAGAACCGCCGAACTCGCCACCAGCAGCATCACGACGGCGGTCTGGATCACCCCGTCGGTCAGCGCGTGATAGAACTGGCGGATGTCGATCTCGCGATAGACGAGACCGCCGATCAGCAGCGCAGCGACGACGGCGAGGCCGGCGCCTTCGGTGGCGGTAACGAAGCCGCCGAAGATGCCACCCAGGATGATCAGCGGCAGGATCAGCGCCCAGCCGGCATCCTTGGTCGCGTGCCAGAGCCGGGTCAGGCTGAAGGCTTCCTCCCGCGGCAGGTCGTAGCGCACCGCGAAAAAATAGCAGAGCGCCATCATCGAGAAGCCACCGAGCAGGCCCGGCACGATGCCGGCCACGAACAGCTGGACGATCGAGGTGTCGGACAGGGCGCCATAGAGGATCATCGGGATCGACGGCGGAATGATGATCGCGAGCGAGGCCGAGGACGAGGTGACGGCGGCGGCGAGACGGGGCGAATAACCCTTCTTCTTCATCGCCGGTATCAGCACCGAGCCGATCGCGGCGACGTCTGCCACGGCCGAGCCGGAGATCTCGGCGAAGAACAGCGACACGCCGACATTCACCATGGCGAGGCCGCCGCGCATGAAGCCGATCAGCGCCGAAACGAACGCGATCAGCCGGCGGGAGATGCCGCCGGTGTTCATCAGCGCCCCGGCGAGGATGAACAGCGGAATGGCGATCAGCGGGAAGCTCGTCGCCCCGTCGAAGACCGACAGCGCCGCGTTGAGGAAGCCGAGATGGCCGTTGAGGATGTACACGCCGACCAGCGCGCTGGCGAGGATCGCGACGGCGATCGGCAGGCCGACGGCGATCATCACGAACAGGGACAGGAGGATCAGCGCCTCGGTCATCGGGATTCTCCTCCGTTTCTGGCGTCGAGTTCGGCCTGGGCGCGGGCGATTTCGGCGGCGATCTCGCGATCCTCGGGGTCCAGCCCCTCCTTGGCGTCCGCATAGCGCTCGGCCAGCGTCAGGAGGCGACCCAGGATGATCAGACCGGCACTGACCGGCAGGATGGCCTGCACGAAGCTGCGTGACACGAAGCGCACGGAAATCAGCGTCTCGTTCCCGAAGATGTCGAGAATGGCCCAGCCCGCCCAGCCGATCACGGCGAAGACGGTGAGGAAGATCAGTTCCACCAGGGCGAACAGCAGCAGGCGACCGGTCGGCGGCAGTGAATAGAGCAGGCCGCTGAAGCTGAGATGCGCATTGCGCATGGTGGCAAGCGCGGCACCGGTGAAGGTGATCCATGCCAGGAGCACGGAAGCGACCTCGTCGTACCAGATCAGCGAATTGCCGGAATAGCGGTACGCGACCCCGAGCAGGACCACGAGAGCGAGACAGACGAGAAGGAAGATCGTCACGGCCTGAAGTGAGACGTCAAGCCAGCGAGCGAGCCGGGACATGGGCGCGTTCCCCGATGAAGAGTGCTTGCGGGCGATGCCCGGACCATTCGGCGGGGCACGGCCATGCCGTCCCCGCCGGATGTTCGGATCGCAGCGATCAGTCGGCGAGCGACAAGGCCTCGTCGATCATCTCCTGCCCGCCATCGACCTCGGCCGCAAATTTCTCGTAGAGCGGCTTGGATGCGTCGACGAAGGCCTGGCGATCTGCCTGGTTGACCTTCATGCCGGATTCCTCGAGCTCCTTCAGCAGTGTCTCGTCATCGGCCGCGCCCTGCTCGCGGGCCCAGATCGCCACTTCCTCGGCGGTCGTCGCCAGGATCTCCTGGACCTCGGGGTCGAGCTTCTCGAAGGCGGTGACGCCAACGGTCGGATAGGCCGGGGAATAGACGTGGCCGGACATCGACAGATATTCCTGGACCTCGTTCAGCTTGCCCGCGGAGATGTTGGTCAGCGGGTTCTCCTGGCCGTCGATGACACCGGTCTGCAGCGCGACGAACACTTCCGAGAAGGACATCGGCGTCGGGTTGGCGCCATAGGTCTTGAACATGTCCACGCGCCAGGACGAATTCGGCGTGCGGATCTTCAGGCCCTCGAGATCGGCCGGCGTGTTGATCGGACGCTCGTTGTTGGTGATCTGGCGGAAGCCGTTCTCCCAGATGGCGAGCGGGCGATAGCCCTGGGCCTCTGCGGCCGGCACCAGCACGTCCTGGAACAGGGTCTCGTCGATCCGCGCCAGATGGTCGCGATCCTTGATCATGAAGGGCAGGTCGAAGAGCGCGTATTCCGGGGCGATCTCCGGCATGGTGGAGGACGGAAGCGTCATGTGCATCGTGCCCAGCTTGATCTTCTGGAGCATGTCCTTGTCCTTGCCGAGCTGCGAGGAGTCGAAGACCTTCACCTCGCCCTTGTCGCCCAGCTTCTCGTTGGCGCGGCGCGCGAACTCGCTGGCGGTGCGCTCCTGCAACGAACCATTCGCGGCGCTCAAGCCGAAGATGATGTCCTCCTGGGCCTGGGCCAGCCCGCTGGCGGCGAGCAGTGCGGCGGCGGCAACCGCCGATTTCAGCGTGAAGTGGATCATGTGGGTCCTCCCGTCTGGTGGATTGATTGGGTTGTCTTTCGATGCGGCCTTGGCGACCGTCTTCGTCTTGTTGAAGGAGCGGCGCTCCTCAGCGCGCGGCGGCCGCGTCCGTTGCGCGACGCACCAGCGATGCGAATGGCTGTTCGGCCGCAGGCAGATCCTCCTCCTGCCGCGGCTTGCGTGCCGCCAGCATCAGGCCGAGCTCGATCGCCTTCAGACCGGCACCGGGATTGGCGACGCCCTGGCCGGCGATGTCGAAGGCCGTGCCGTGGGCCGGCGTGACGATGGGGAACGGATAGCCGGCAATCAGGGTGACGCCGCGGTCGAAGCCGATCAGCTTCATGGCGATCTGTCCCTGGTCGTGGAACATGGTCAGGACCGCGTCGAACTCGCCCTTCAGGGCGCGCACGAACACCGTGTCCGACGGCACCGGGCCGGTGACGGCCATCTGGTGGGCCTGGGCGCGCTGGACCGCCGGCAGGATGATGGCGTCGTCCTCGGTGCCGAAATTGCCGCCGTCGCCGGCATGCGGGTTGAGCGCCGCGACGCCGATCCGCGGCCGTTCGAAGCCGGCGCCCTGCATCGTCTCGATGGTCAGGCGCAGGCTCTCGAAGACGCGGTCCTCCGTGATCGTCTCTGCAACCTTCGACAGCGGGATGTGCGAGGTGCAGCGGGCGTTCCAGACCTCGTCGAGGACGTTGAACTCGCTGCCGTTCTTCGTGACCTCGATGGTCCGGTTCACGAAGCCGATCTCGTCGACATAGTCGGCTTCCGACAGGCGCATGGAATGCTTGTTGAACGGCGTGAAGAAGACCGCGTCGGCATAGCCGTGCCTGGCGGCCAGCAGGGCGCATCGGAAATTCGCGAGGGCCGAGGCCCCGCCTTCCGGGCTCGACGCACCGATCGTGATGGTGGCCGGATCGCAATTGCCGAGATCGACGAAGCAGGAACGCTGCGGCCGCTGCGTGCCCAGTTCGTCGGCCGTCATCGTCGGCAGGTCGATCGTCACGCCGGCATGGGCGGCGCCCATGTCGAGCACCCGCCGGTCGCCGACGACCAGGAGAATTGCGGTCGATGCCACCGGATCGGCAAGAAGCCGCGCGGCGAGCTCCGGACTGATACCGGCCGGATCACCGATGGCGAAGGCCAGGACGAGGGGCAGGGGCATGCAAGTCTTCCTTCGCGATTTCCGCATATCGCATTTTGCATACGATATTTTTCTTTGCCTGCACAACCCCCCGTTTTGCTATAATCTCCCTTCGATGGCCCGGGAGCAGGATGGTGGACAGAATGGATGCGGCAGACATGGCGGCGCTCGACGCGCCCCTGATCCATCGGCAGACCCTGCACGAGCAGGTCGCCGGCAGGATCCGCGACATGATCATCGAGGGTCATCTGGAGCCGGATGCGCGAATCAACGAGGCGGCCCTGGTCCAGAGCCTTGGCGTCTCGCGCACGCCGCTGCGCGAGGCGCTCCGCACGCTGGCCGGCGAAGGGCTGATCGACATCCGACCGTCCCGTGGCAGCGTCGTGCGGCGGCTGTCGCCCGAGGACGTCGCCTCGATGCTGGAGGTCCTGGCCGAGCTCGAGAGGCTGGCAGGGCGCCTCGCCTGCGAGCGCGCGAGCGACGCCGAACTCGCCGAATTGCTGGCCATCCACGAGGCCATGATCGGCTATTATGAAAAGCGCGAGCGCCTGCCCTATTACAAGATGAACCAGGCGATCCATTCGGGCATCTCGCGGCTGTCGCGCAACAACATGCTGATCGACGTGCAGGGGACCATCCAGGCCCGGCTGAAGCGCATCCGCTTCCTCGGCAACCAGGGCCCGGAGGCCTGGGCGAGTGCGGTCGCCGAGCACGAGGAAATGGCCGCGGCTCTGCGCCAGCGCGACGGTGCCCGCCTGGGGGACATCCTCGCCCGCCACTTGCAGAAGACCTGGGATCGCGTGAAGAGCGTGGTGTGATCCGACCGTTTGAATGCCTGGCCGCGCCCCCGCCAAGATCGCCTGCCGTCCCCGGTGCGGCGCGACCAATTCTGCGCCGGTTCGCAAACGGATCGTGCGACCGGGTGCCCTTCCCGTCCGCTGTGATCCTCCGGCACCCCCCGAATGACGAAACCGAGAGACTCTCCCGTGCAAATGATGCTCGACTGCGTGCCGGTGCCGCCGGCTACCGCGACCCGACCGCGTTTTCATCCCGTCGACGCGGCAGACGCGATATGACCACGAGCGCCCCGTCCGCCCGGGACCAAGAGACCGCTACGACCGAGGCGGTGAGCCTGCCCTGGCTTCTGACCGAGACCACCCTCATCCAGGCGCTCGGCACGGCTGCGGTGCTGACCGTCCCGGCGCTGGCGCCCGCCGTCGCGGTCACGCTCGGCGTGCCGTCGAGCTTCGTCGGCTATCAGGTCGGGCTGGTCTATCTGGCGGCGATGGTCTCCTCCCTCGTCGGCGGCGCACTCGTCGCACGATGGGGACCGTGCCGCACCGGCCAGACCGCGATGGCGCTGGCCGCGGGGGGAAGCCTTCTCGTCAGCATCCCGCATCTGGGAGGCATGGTTGCCGGCTCGCTGGCGATCGGCTTCGCCTACGGCCTTATCAATCCCTCCGCCTCGGACCTGCTGCAGCGTCATTCGCCGCCGCACCGGCGCAATCTCCTGTTTTCGGTCAAGCAGACCGGCGTGCCGATCGGCGGCATCCTGGCCGGGCTGGTCGGTGCCCCGATGGCGGTGGCGCTGGGCTGGAGCGCGGTACTGTGGGCGGTCGCGGCCGCCTGTCTCGTGCTGATGTTCGCGTTGCAGCGGGGCCGCGCCAAGCTCGACGCCCATGCCAATGCGTCGACGCGCCTGCTGCGCTCATCGATCCTCGGGCTCGAGACGATCCGCTCCGACCGCTCGCTGCTGCTCCTGGCAGCCTCGTCCTTCTGCTTTTCCGCGATCCAGCTCTGCCTGGTGGCCTTTCTCGTCGTGCTCCTGGTCGAGGATCTGCAGTTGGGTCTCGTCGAGGCGGGCATGATCCTGGCGGCCGTCCAGGTCATGGGCGCGGTCGGCCGGCTTCTCTGGGGCTATGTCGCAGACCGGATCCGCAGCGGCCTGGCCGTGCTCACCGGCCTGGCCGCGCTGATGGCGGTCATGTCGGTCGTCATCCTCTTCGTCTCGCCCGACTGGCCGCTCTGGACCGTCATAGTCGCCTTCATGGGCCTCGGCCTTACGGGCGTGGGATGGAACGGTGTCTATCTGTCGGAAGTCGCCCGGCTCAGCCCGCTGCGTGCCGTCGGCTCGGTCACCGGCACCGCGATGTTCGTCACATTCGCCGGCGTCCTCGTCGGCCCGACGATCTTCTCCTTCGTGCATGCCCGGATCGGCAGCTATATCGGCAGCTACGGCGTCCTGACCGTCCTGGCGCTGGTCGGCGGCGCGCTGGCTGCCGCGACCTGGATACGGGACCGCCGGTCGACGGCGGCGGCCGGCGCCGACTGACGAGACCCCGCAGGGAGACGACGCATGGCCGATACCGGGCCCCATGATCGAAGGAACGCCTGACGGACGATGGCACGGATCGTGACGATGATCGGCCGGAACGGCCGCTGGATGCTGCTTGCTGGACTGGCCGGTGGACTGCTGTTTCCCGAACTGGCTTCGCTCATGCGCGCCGCCCTGTTCCCGCTGATCGCGGCGATCCTCTTCGTGTCCGTCCTGCGGGTGGAACCGGCGCAGATCGCGCGCGCCCTCACCCATATGCGCCGGGATCTGCCGCTGGTGCTGTTGCTGCAATTCCTGCTGCCGCTCGCCGTCGCGGCGCTGTTCTTCGTCTGCGGCATCTCGGGACCGCTCGCCGGTGTCATCATCCTGACGACGGCCGCCGCACCGATCACCGGCGGCGCCGGCCTGGCCGCCCTGACCGGCCTCGACAGCATGACGGCGCTGCGCCTCCTGGTCTGGGGCACGATCCTCCTGCCGCTCACCTCGATCCTGCCGCTGCAGATCGTCTTTCCCGGCGAAGCGATCTCGCCGCTGGAGCCGGCCCTGCGGCTTCTCGGCGTGATCGCCCTGGCCGGTGGTCTGGCACTTCTCGTGCGCCTCTTCTGGCAGCCCGGCCCGCAAGGCGAGGCAATGGTCATGCTCGACGCGGCGAGCGCGCTCCTGCTGGCGGCACTGGTGCTGGGCCTGATGGATGCGATCCAGCCAATGCTGCTGCGCGATCCCTGGCAGGTGCTGTTGCTGCTGGCCGCCGCCTTCGGGCTGAATTTCGGCCTGCAGATCGCCACGAACACGATCCTGCGCCGTTCCGGCAGCGATCCACGCATCGGCGGCGCCGTCGCCCTGATGGCGGGCAACCGCAATCTCGCGCTGTTCCTGGTCGCGCTGCCGCTGTCTTCGATGGAGGCGATGATGGTGTTCGTCGGCTGCTACCAGATCCCGATGTTCCTGACACCGCTGCTCATGCGGAGTTATTACGGACTCAGGGACGGGGCTATCTGAACGGGGCGAACGGCGATTGTGCACCCGACATGTGATTCATACCGGTCCGCGCTTGATCTGACTCGGTTGTGATTGTCTTGTTTTGGGTGAGCATGATTCCCTGTTTCCGCCAATGGAGGGAACGAGCGATGGCCTTGAAAATAAACGAGGATCTATCGGCTGCGGAGCTTCGGGCTCTGGCACGGCGAGAGACCAACGGGCGGGTGGCGAGCCGTCTTC
>NZ_JAZHLI010000056.1:0-27686 GCF_036549475.1 Aurantimonas sp. A2-1-M11
GCCGTCATGGGCGGCCGACTTCGCCCAGACGACGAAGACGTCGGCGATCGGCGAGTTGGAGATCCACATCTTGGCGCCCGACAGGCGGTAGCCGCCGTCGATCCTCTCGGCCCTTGTGGTCATGCCGCCGGGATCGGAGCCGGCGTCGGGCTCGGTCAGGCCGAAGCAGCCGACGAATTCGCCGGTGGCGAGCCGGGGCAGGTACTTCCTGCGCTGGGCCTCGTCGCCATAGGCGAAGATCGGATACATCACCAGCGAGGACTGGACGCTCATCATCGAGCGATAGCCCGAATCCACCGCCTCGACGGCCCGGGCGACGAGGCCGTAGGAGACGTAGGACGCGCCGGCGCAGCCATATTCCTCCGGCACGGTCAGCCCGAGCAGGCCCAGTTCGCCCATCTCGTTGAAGATCGACCGGTCGGTGGTCTCGTTGCGATAAGCCTCGACGATGCGCGGCCGCAGCTTCTCCTCGGCAAAGGCGCGGGCGGTGTCGAAGATCAGCCGCTCGTCCTCCGACAGCTGGTCCTCCAGCCGGAACGGGTCGGCCCAGTCGAATTCGGCGGACGGGGACGGCGAGGACGCAGTGGGCGCAGCAGCCGAAGCGTGGGACATGACGGGGGTTCCTCTCGATCGGAAATTGCGGACGGGCCCGGCACCGGACCGTCGGCGAAGTCGCAGCGGCACAATGCGGAGCGCGTTTGCCGCCCTGTTCTGCGATCCGTTCTATCGCCGTGCGCGGCAAGGGAGCAATGGCGTGGCCCGAGGCCAGCGACACTTCGCCGGCCTCACGGGACCCCTGCGTCCATCTGCCCTTTAGTCAGTTCCGCTCAGGATGTCGGCGAAGCGGTCGCGCAGGACGTTCTTCTGGACCTTGCCCATGGTGTTGCGCGGCAGTTCGTCGACGAAGACGATGCGCTTGGGCTGCTTGAACCGCGCCAGCCGCTCCTGGAGCGCACCGGTCAGTTCGGCCTCGTCGAGGGGCCGCTCGGCCACGACCACGCCGACCACGCCTTCGCCGAAATCGGGATGCGGCACGCCCACCACCGCGCTCTCCACGACGCCGGGCAGTTCGTCGAGGGCCAGCTCGACTTCCTTGGGATAGATGTTGAAGCCGCCGGAGATGATCAGGTCCTTGCCCCGGCCGACGATGGTCACATAGCCCTGCGGGTCGATCAGGCCGAGATCACCGGTGATGAAGTAGCCGTCGGCGCGAAACTCGGCGGCGGTCTTTTCCGGCATCTGCCAATAGCCGCAGAAGACGTTCGGGCCCTTGACCTCGATGACGCCGATCTCGCCGTCGGGCAGAGGTTTGGTGCTGTCCGCATCGACGATGCGCAGCGACACGCCGGGCAGGGGGAAGCCGACTGTCCCGGCGCGCCGTTCGCCCTCATAAGGGTTGGAAGTCGACATGTTGGTCTCGGTCATGCCGTAGCGCTCGAGGATGCGCTGGCCGGTGCGGTCCTCGAAGGCGCGATGGGTCTCGGCGAGCAGGGGCGCGGAGCCGGAGGTGAACAACCGCATGTGGGCCGTGCGCTCCCGGTCTAGACGGCCATCGGCGAGAAGCCGGGTGTAGAAGGTCGGGACGCCCATCATGGCGGTCGCCTGGGGCAGATACTTGAACACCTGCTCGACATCGAATTTCGGCAGGAAGATCATCGCGGCGCCTGCGATCATCGCCGTGTTGGAGGCGACGAACAGGCCGTGGGTGTGGAAGATCGGCAGCACGTGGAGGAGGACGTCGTCCGCCGTGAAGCGCCAGAAGTCGCGCAGCACCTCGGCGTTGGACAGGAGGTTGTCCTGGGTGAGCATGGCGCCCTTGGAGCGTCCCGTCGTGCCCGATGTGTAGAGGATCGCCGCGAGATCGTCCGGCTGGCGCGCGACGGTGGCAAAGTCGCCGGAGGCGGCTTCGGCGCGGTCGTTCAGGCTGCCGGTATTGTCGCCGCCCGCAGCGCGCACGCCCAGGGTCTCGATGCCGCTGCCTGCCTCCGCGGCGATCGCCGCCAGGCCCTCGCGCCGGGCCGGGTCGCAGACGAAGATGCGTGGCTTGGCGTCGTTGAGGAAATAGGCGATCTCGCTCGGCGTATAGGCGGTGTTGAGCGGCAGGAAGACGCCGCCGGCGCGCACCGTGCCGAGATAGAGCATCAGCGCGTCGATGGACTTGTCGACCTGCACGGCAACGCGGTCGCCCGGCTCGACTCCGAGCGCGACGAGGGCATTGGCGAAGCGCGCAGACGCCGTCCCGACGTCGCCATAGGTGTATTCGCGGCCGTCCGGCAGGATGGCGAAGCGGCTCTGCGGCCTCGCCAGTCCCGTGGCAAGGAGACCGTCGAAAAGCGGATTGGTCATGCTACGTCCTTCATGGAATCAGCCTCGCCGCGCTTGGGCAGCAGCGAGGTCACGGCGCGGCTGGCGGCGATGCTGCCCTCCGCCGCATAGGCCTCGTGACGCTGCTCGATGCGCGGCAGGTCGTACAGGTAGTTCACCATCAGCCCGTGCGCCTGGGACAGGCCGCCCGCCGAGACGTCGCCCAGGTGCATGATCCGGTTGAGCATTGCCCCATTGCCGAGATGGAAGCGGGCGACGGGGTCGATCGGTCCGCCATGAGGCCGGCGCGCCCGCAGGAAATAGCGGGCGGCAAGCGAGAGCAGCCCCGGACGGGCCGCCTCGGCGACGGCCGGATCGCGCGCCCAGTCTGGTTCAGCGACAATGTCGATCGCCCGCTTCTCCTGCGGTTCGAGCCGGGCAATGGTGGCGGGCGCCAGCCCGGCGAGCCAGGCTGCGAAGCCGGGCACCGGCGAGAGCGTGACGAAGGTGCGCAGATTCGGCACCGCGTCCTTCAGATCCTCGGCCACCTGCTTGATCAGGAAGGAGCCGAAGGACACCCCGGCAAGGCCCTTGTGGCAGTTGGAGATCGAGTAGAACACCGCCGTCTGGGCCGCGTCGGGCGACATCGCCGTGCGCTCGGGGTCAAGGACCGAGGCAATCGACGCCGGGATCTCGGCCGTCAGCGCGACCTCGACGAAGATCAGCGGATCGTCGGGGATCGAAGGGTGGAAGAAGGCAAAGCAGCGCCGGTCCGGCGGAGCCAGCCGCTGGCGCAGCTCGTCCCAATTGCCGATCGCGTGGACGGCCTCGTAGCGGATGATCTTTTCCAGCACGCTGGCCGGCGTGTTCCAGTCGATCGGCCGCAGCAGCAGGAAGCCGCGATTGAACCAGGACTGGAACAGATGACGCAGGTCGTCCTCGACCGGGCCCAGTCGCTCGCGATCGCGCTGCAGGAATGGCAGCAGTCTCTCGCGGAGCCGGACGATCTCTGCCGTCCCTCCGGGCGCGAGATTAAGGCGGCGGAACAGTTCCTGCCGCGGCGGCTCGGCGAGGCGCTGCAGCCTTGCGAGCGTCGCGGGATCCGGCGCGCTCGTGTAGGCTTCGGCGGCCTCCTGGAGCGCCGTCTCGTCCGGCCCGAACTCCTCGGCAAGGATCACGAAGAAGCGCTCGGCGTCCGGATCGTCCAGCGCGCGGATGCCCGTGAGGATGTCGGCGGCCAGGCGGACCCCTGACGCTTCGCCCCGCGAGGAGACAAGCCGGTGGCAGAGGGCGGCGAGTTCGGGCAGGGCAATGCGGCGCGTCGCGTCGTCACCGAGGAACCACGAGCGCGCTCCGATCGAACTCAGGAGGTCGGAGAGCAGCGAGACGCGGCTCATCGCGACGGTCCCATGACGAGGTCCGGCAGGAACAACGCGATATCCGGGAAGACGCACAGGAGGACGATGCCGAACACCATGCACCCGACATAGGGCAGGGAGCCCCTGAGGATCTGCCCGAGCGAGATGTCCGGCGCGATGCCGTTGATGACATAGAGGTTGAGCCCCACCGGCGGCGTGATCAGCCCGATCTCCATATTGATCGTCAAAATGACGGCGAACCAGTAGGGGTCGAAACCGGCACCCGTGATGATCGGCAGGAGGATCGGCGCGGTCATCAGGATGACCGCAACCGGCGGCAGGAAGAAGCCGGCGACCAGCAGGAAGACGTTGATGATCCCCATCAGAACCCAGCGGTTGACGTCGAGATCGGCGATGAAGGCGGCGATCGACTGGGTGATGAACAGGGACGACAGGGCGAAGGCGAAGAGTTCCGCGGCGCCGATGATCAGCATGATCATCACGCTTTCCTTGAGCGTGTCGCGGAAGATCCCTCCCATCTGGGAGAACTTCCAGCTCTTCGAGAAGATGCCGTAGATCACCGCGACCAGGATCAGGCAGAACAGCGCGCCGACGCCGGCGGCTTCCGACGGCGTCGCGATCCCGCCATAGAGCACGTACAGCACCGCGACGATGATCGCGAGGAAGGGCAGGACCCGCGGCAGCGCCGCGAAACGTTCGCGCATGGAAAAGCGCTGGCTGAGTTCGGTCAGCCCGAGCCCCTGGCGTTTGCAGGAATAGATCGTCCAGGCCATGAACAGGACGGTGAGCATGATGCCTGGCCCGACACCGGCCAGGAACAGCCGGCCGATCGAGGTCTCGGTCGCGATGCCGTAGACGATCATCGTGACGGAGGGCGGGATCAGGATGCCGAGCGTGCCACCCGCGGCGATCGAACCGGCCGCGATCTCCGGCGGATAGCCGCGCTGGCGCATCTCGGGGATGCCCATCTTGCCGATCGCCGCGCAAGTGGCGGGCGAGGAGCCCGACAGGGCCGAGAAAATCGAGCAAGCGCCGAGATTGGACAGGACGAGGCCGCCAGGCACGCGGTTCAGCCAGCGGTCGAGGGCCTCGTAGAGGTCCTTGCCGGCGGGCGACGAGGCGACTGCGGCGCCCATGAGGATGAACATCGGCACGGCGACGAGGCCGAAGGAGGCAAGCCCGCCGAGGAACTGCTCGCCGATGGTTTCCAGGAAGAACGGCCCGTAGACGACGAACAGGGCGCCCATGGAGACGAGGCCGAGGGAGAAGGCGACGGGGACACCGATGGCAAGGAGGGACAGCAGTCCGACCAGCATCGCAAGTCCGGAGATGGTCGGATCCATGTCAGGACCCCTTCGCGACGTCGGAGAAGAGCACTTCCGGCGTGCCCAGCGCCGGATCGGCTCCGTCGAGCCAGAGGCGCATCATCTCGGCCACGTACTGGACCAGCAACCAGCCCAGTCCCACGAGCATCGGCAGGACGGGGATCCAGAGCGGCAGCGCCCAGACCGTCTCGGTCGTCCAGCCGTTCGTCCAGGCCTCTTCGAAATGGTACCAGGCGGCGTAGGCCAGCAGTCCGATGAAGACCATCGAGGCAAGCCCCGACAGCATCTGCAGGGCAAGCCGCAACCGGGGGCCGGAGGCCATCTGCAGGAGATCGACGTTGACGTGGCCACGCTCGATCAGCACCCAGGGTGCCCCCATGAAGGTCGCCGCGACGATTGCGTAGATCGTGTATTCGGTCTGCCAGACGGTCGATTGAACCAGCACGTAACGCACGAAGACCATCTGCGTGACCGAGAGGATCGCGGTGAACAGCAGCACGCCGGCAATCAGGGCCAGGAAACGCGAGACCGCCGAGACGGCAGCAATGAAGAAACGCATGACAGGAACCACGCAAGAGTCGAGTGGCGGGAGCCGGCTGGCCGGCTCCCGCTGACGAAGAGGTTGCTGGGCGACGCGTTATTCGACGGAGAGCGCGTCGTCGATCAGCTTCTGGCCGTTCGGCACCTTCTCGGCGAACTCCTTGTAGGCGGTCTCCTGGGCCACCGCGAGCCAGGCGTCGTAGTCCGCCTTGGACATCTCGATCACCTCGACACCAGCTTCCTTGTAGGCTTCGATCAGTTTCTCATCGAGTTTGGGCGCCTCTTCGGCGAAATAGGCCTCGGCCTTCTCGCCGGCGGCGATGAGGGCGTCCTGCTGCTCCTTGCTGAGCCGCTCGAAGGAGCGTTTCGACATGATCACCGGCTCATACATGAACCACAGCGCGTTCTCGCCGGGCGCCGTCAGGCAGGTGGCCACCTCGTAGATGCGGAACGACACCAGCGAGCCGGACGAGGTGCTGGCGCCCTGCAGGACGTTCTGCTGCATGGCGGTGTAGATTTCCGACGACGGCATCGAGGAGATCGAGGCGCCGGCACCCACCAGCATCTGCTCGAAGGCCGGGCCCGCGGCGCGAAGCGTCTGTCCCTTCGCGCTGTCCGGCGTGGTGATGCAGTTCTTCGACGAGACGAAGCCGCCGGCCAGCCAGGCGTCGGCCAGCACCATGGCGCCGGCCTTGTCGATCGATCCCTTGATGGATTCCATGAACGCCGAATCGTTGAGCCGTGCCGCCCGCTCGTGATTGCCGACCAGGCCCGGCATCAGTGTCGCCGAAAACTCGGGGTGCCGGCCCGAGGCATAGTCGAGCGGGAAGGCGGTGACGTCGACCTGGCCCTTGGTCACGGCGGCCCACTGGTCGCTAGCCTTGAACAGCGATTCGCCGGGGAAGACCTGCATCTTGAGCCCGACATTGGCGGCCTCGATGTCCCGCGCGATCATCTGGACCATCTCGTCGCGCACGTCTCCCTTGCCTCCCGGGAACTGATGCGAGGCGCGCAAGGTCACGTCCTGGGCGAGAGCGGTACCGGTAAGGGCGAGGCCGCAGACGGCCGAAAGCAGTATCGATTTCATGTGTTTTCCTCCCATGGATTATCGACCGCGCCTCCCGACGCGTTCCGGCAAGCCAATACTCTCTTGCATGCCTTGTCAATCCGATTGTATACGATCTAGATGAGCACATCGGCAGCCCACGAGGCCTCCCTGGTCGCATCGCGGCCGGATGACGGCCCTTTTCCCAGCGCCCCGCTGCGGCCGCGGCCCAAGGCCGGCGATATTCGGGACGCGCTTGAGCAGGAAATCGTCACCAATGCCCGCAGCGCAGGCGAGCGGCTGGACGAGCAGGCAATCGCCCGGCGCTTTCAGGTGTCGCGCACGCCGGTGCGCGAGGCGATCAACCAGCTTGCCTCGGCCGGGCTGATCGAACAGCTGCCCAACCGCGGGGCGTTCGTGCGGCAGATCGGCCTCGGCGAACTCGTCGAGATGTTCGAGGTGATGGCCGAACTCGAGGGCATGGCCGGGCGTCTGGCGGTCCGCCGGGCGCCGCCACAGGCACTGACAGCGCTCCAGGACGCCCTGCGCGCCTGCGCCGAGGCGGCCGAGCAGCGCGATACGGATGCCTATTACTACCAGAACGAGCGCTTCCACCACGCCATCTA
Source organism: Aurantimonas sp. A2-1-M11 (assembly GCF_036549475.1). Taxonomy (NCBI): domain Bacteria; kingdom Pseudomonadati; phylum Pseudomonadota; class Alphaproteobacteria; order Hyphomicrobiales; family Aurantimonadaceae; genus Aurantimonas; species Aurantimonas sp. A2-1-M11. The sequence continues at coordinate 7,220 of NZ_JAZHLI010000056.1, forward strand.
CGACGCCTGCGGCAACGCCTTCCTGGCGGCCGAGGCCAAGCGGCTGCACATGCGGCTGAAGGCGTATCGCCGACTGCAGCTGCGCGTCTCCCAGCGCATGAAGCAGTCGCTGCAGGAACACGAGCGGATCGTCGCGGCAATCGTTTCCGGCGACGGCGAGGCGGCCGAGCGGGAGTTGCGGGCGCACATCGCGGTCCAGGGCGAGCGCTTTGCGGACCTGGTTGCCAGCATCGGCGCCACGGCGAAATAATCACCGGCACCGATATAGCCGCGCCGGGTCGGCTCGCGTGAGAAGAGGCCAGTTCCGGCGGCCACGAAAAAGCCCGGCTCGCTGTCGCGGCCGAAGGAGGAGCGTCGCGGGCAAGCCCTACGAGTTCATCTCCTTCAGGGAGGTGATGTATTCCTTCGGGAACAGCATGTGGTTCGGTGCCTTCAACCCCATGTGCTCGGCAATATCGCTGACGAAGGAACTGCAATTGTAGAGCACCGCATGCCAGACAGTCGAGGACTCCTGCAACCCGCGGATATAGCCGACGACGTCGCGATATTCCTGCTCCGTCAGGTCGATCCGGTAATTGGCGGTCATGTAAGCGATCTCGGTGTCGCCGTCGCTCGGCCCGGTCTCCGCTGGCACGGGCAGGACATGCCCGATCGTGTAGGGCACGTTGCTGGTGGAAGCCGGGTGGAGGCCGGCAACTTCGGTCACGCCCGGAATCAGCACCCCGCGGGAATCGGTCGGGACGCGACCGTTCTGGTCCAGCTTGCCGAACACCACGAAGGTGTGGCCGTAGCTGAGCGCGTTGCGCGAGCGAAAGTCGATGAAATAGGGTTTGGACAGCTGCTGCGCGGCACCGGACTGCTCGACCGGGGGCGCAAAGGCAGTTGGAGCGAGGGCGGCTGTCGACTGCACCGGCGCACCGGCGGTCATGGTGCCGGCGCTATTCGACGTGCAGCCCGCAGCAAAGGCGCCGAGTATCGCGACGAACGCGAAACGCAGGAATCTCGAAGACATTGTCGGCCTTTCAGTCGGGGTGGCCCAACACCTTCCGACGCGGTGAAGACATGAAAGCGCCCCCCGATGTCGACCATCGCGGAACGTACAATCTGTGCCATCAGTGATGAAGGCTTGGAGGGAGTGCCGAAACAGCCCCCTCCAAGATACCAAGATCAGCCCTTGGTGACGTAGGTCTGCTCGACGACCATCGGCTCAGCGACGGGCGCCTTACCCTTGCCCTTGCCGATGCCCTTGCCCATGCAGCCAGCGAAGGATGCGAGGGCGACGACAGCGACCGATGCGATGACGATTTTCTTCATGTTAAATACCTATCAATGTGACGGTTTGTGCCGCAGCTTGAATATCCCGACGCCTTTTGCGGCCGGTGCGACAAGAACCTGTTGCGTTTGGGTGGTACGGGCAAGTGCGGAAAAGCCACACTTCTCCGGCAACGTGGCGGAATAGAAGCGGTTGTCCCCAGCTTGTGACTGCGGTTTATGAAGAACTCATCATAAGCGCCTGAAAATCCGTGATCGCCCCGCAATCCTCTCAACCCCATATCGGTGACCGTTGCAAGTGCCCGCAGAGCTCAAGATTCGTTAAATCCTGCAACAGAGTGCTGCATTTGCCGCACTGCATTTTAGACAAATCCAAAACGGCTGCCGCGCCGACTCAGTTGGCGGCGACGCCGGTCGGCGGGCCCTCGATAACGGCGCGCGATTCGCGGATGGCCTTGACGTTCTGAGCGATGACTGTCGGCCGCTCGGCGGCAGTGAAGGCAAAGCCGTCGACGCCCGTCGTCGCGGCGATGTCTTCCTGCAGCCGCTCGCGTGTCGTGGCGCAACTGGCGTAGGCGATTTCGGCGAGCACGGTCTCGTCCTGGGGGTCGACGGACACCTTCACCGCTTCGTCGTAGTTGCAGAAGGCATCGGCCCGCAGCGCCTGGTCCAGACGCTCGTCGAGCATGCCGTATTGCTGCTGCAGCGCAGTTTTGCGGGTGTTGTAGTTGTTCAGATACGTCTTGCGCAGGGCCAGTCGACACTGGGCGTAGACGAGTTCTCCCGGAATGATCAGCAGGCTCCGGCAATGGGCATCGTCCTGGGCGGTCGACAGGTCCAGCGCGGCCATGTCCATATCGTCCCCCACGCAGCCGGCCAACAGCACGGCCAGGGCGGCGACGGGCACCAGAGGGGGAATACGCATGGTCATGTTCGTCTTTCTGCGGTCCTGGGGACCGACCTGTCGATCAGACCGAGATCGCCGCGATAGTCCGGCAACGGCGAACTCGGAAGAATGGTATGGGTCCGCCGGCACTTAAGCGATCATCATCCGTGCGTGACCTGCCACCCGAAGCGCGCCGCCGCCAACGCTGTGTCGGTGCGAACGCGTGGTTTTCCAGGCACTAACGATCCAGCCGCTGACGGCAGGACACGTCTGAAGCATGAATTCCGGCAAAGGTGTGGCGTGGCAGCGGCTTTTACGCTGCGCTGCCGCAGGGTCGAGGATCGGCTGCCGCGCCCCAGCCGTGACGCGGACCGCTATTCCGCGGCCGGACGGTCCGCTATTCCGCGCCGGACTTCATCGCGCAGTTCCGCGGTCATCTCTTTCGCGGCGCAGGTCCGGGTGGGGCTGATCACTTCCTGCTGGGCGAGGTCTTCCCGCGAGACCGGACACACCTTGCCGGCGAGTTCCGGCGACACGGAAATCGTCAGGGGGATTTCGGACGCCTTGATGCCGAGATCCGATGCCAGAGCCGTCTTCAGGTTCCAGTCGCCCAGGGAGACCTCGACGAGTTCGGCGCCGGGCTCTCCGTCCATGACCGGCAGATCGACCTGCGCCGCGGCAGGGTGCTGCAACGCAAGCACGATTGCGGCCGACAGTAACGTCGCGCGGGGGTTTGAACCGATCCGGAAATGCATCTGCTGACTCCTCGACTACTGCAGGCGGTCGGAGCCGCATGCGTGGTTGCCGCCAATCATAGGGTCCGACAATGACTTTGCCATGGCAGCGGCGATACGGGCGCGGCGGGCATACGGCCGTCTGGCACTCAATCGCGATAGACTTTCCCGATCGACCGATTTGCTCAAGTGGTCCGACAATAATTCATGGCTGCCATGCCGTTGTGCAGCGCAGCAAGCACGCCTAACTCTGGGTCTAGGGAGGTCCAATTCTTCTTCAGAGGGACCAAAGACATGAAACTTGCAATCACAACCGCAGTCATCGCGCTGTTCGCACTCGGCACCGCACAGGCCGAGGAACTCAAGCCGCTTGCCGGCAAGACCATCGACCTGGGCGGCGTCATCGGCGCTGCCTACTACACTGTCGAAGGCGACGATTTTCGCGTCGTGACGACGCTTCAGGGCGGGGAGACGGGCAGCCCGCTGCGCTTCGTCTCGATCCTCTCGGACGGCGAGACGCTGACCGTCCAGGTGCCGTCGCCCAGTGGCGCAGCGACCAAGGACCTGGTGATCAGCCGCACGGGCAACGTCCTCGACATGTCGCCGAAGGCCGATCTGCGCGCTGCCGTCAGCCTTCGCTGACCGGTCGCGCCACGGCGCGGCATTCAGACATTTTGCGGCCATGACGGAACGTACCCCGTCATGGCCGTTCTCGTTCCGGCGTGGCGACATCCGGACCTTCCGCTTCACTGCGTCGCGGCCGGCTTCCACCGACGTGCGCGAACTGGCAGTCTCGACCCATGGCAAAGATCGACATTCGAGCCGACGATGCATTGATCATCGTCGATGTGCAGAACGATTTCTGCCGGGGCGGTGCGCTGGCGGTGCTCGACGCGGACAGTGTCGTGCAACCCCTCAATGCACTGGCACCGCATTTTCCGGTCGTCGTGATGACCCAGGACTGGCACACGCCGGGTCACGCCTCCTTCGCATCGAGCCATCGCCGGAACCCGTTCGAGATCATCACGATGCCCTATGGGCCGCAGGTGCTGTGGCCCGACCATTGCGTGATGGGAACACACGGCGCGGACTTCCATCCGGCGCTGGACGTGCCGTCGGCCCAGATGATCGTCCGCAAGGGATTTCACCCTGCGGTCGACAGCTATTCCGCCTTCCTCGAGGCAGACCATGCCACCCAGACCGGGCTTGCCGGCTATCTGCGCGAGCGCGGCGCGGCCCGAATCTTCGTGGCGGGACTCGCGACGGATTTCTGCGTGGCATGGACGGCGCTCGACGGGCGCCGGGCGGGGTTCGAGGTTTGCGTCGTCGATGATGCGTGCAGGGCGATCGATCTCGACGGTTCGCTGGAACGCGCCCATCGGGACATGGAGGCGGCCGGCGTGGCGCGATGCCGTTCCCAGTACCTTCTGCCGGGCTGATCAGCATGCTGCGCCGCTTGAATGCGTTCGCCAGCAGCCGGGCAGTTTGATCGCGCCGCGACTCGCGCTATCGGTGGCGACCGCCATCAGCAGGAAGCGTTTGCCGTGAGCCAATCCTCCACCAACGAAGTCTTTCGCACGATCGCCACCGCGACGATCACCACGATCCTTCTCAAGAAGGGTCTGCGCAATGTCTGGCTGCGCGGCCCGATGCCGATGGAGGACGGAATGGAGCGGATCGTCGGGCGTGCCTTCACGCTGCGCTTCGTGCCGGCGCGCGAGGATCTGGCGACGGCCGAATCCTGGTCCTCTCCCAATTCCACGCGCGGTGCCATCGAAGCCATGCCCGAGGGCTGCATCGCTGTCGTCGACGCGATGAGCGTCGACGATGCCGGCATCTTCGGCGACATTCTCTGTGCGCGAATGGTCAAGAAGGGCGTCGCCGCGCTGGTGACCGATGGAGTTGTGCGCGACCTCGCGGGTGTCCGGGGTACCGGCCTGCCGGTCTGGTGCGCCGGCGTCGCGGCGCCGCCCTCGGTGGCGGGCCTGACCTTCGTCGGCTGNCGGGTGTCCGGGGTACCGGCCTGCCGGTCTGGTGCGCCGGCGTCGCGGCGCCGCCCTCGGTGGCGGGCCTGACCTTCGTCGGCTGGCAGGAGCCCATCGCCTGCGGCGGCGTCGCCATCTTCCCCGACGATCTGATCGTCGCCGACGATGACGGTGCCGTGGTCATACCGGCAGCGCTGGTCGACGACGTGCGTGATGCCTGCGTCGAGCAGGAGCAACTCGAAGCCTGGATCATGACCGAGGTCGACAAGGGCGTGCCGTTGCCGGGCCTGTATCCGCCCAATGCGGAAACCCGCGAGCGCTACGAAAAGAGCCGCGGCCGGTAACCACACCGGCCGGCGCTCAAGGCGAGACAACACAGCGGCGCCTCGAGCGCCGCTGTTCTTCGTTAGCGATCCTGGTCTTGGTCGGCGGCATCCGCCTTGAAGGACTCGGCGGAACGGCGCGCGACCTCGCCGCCCGAGCGGTCGACGCTGCCGGGGCGGTCGAAGGCGTTGTCCTGCGTGGGGCGCGCCTTCGGTGCATTCTGGCGGTAGCTGACATCCTGGTCGCGGTCCTGCGCGTCGGGATTGTCCTGCTGATTGTCGAACCTGTCCGGCACATCGCTCATCTGAGACGCCGTGCGTTGCGGAGGCAGCGCCCCTATATGGAACGCAGCCGTGCCTTTCGGGGCCAATCCGCTGCGGCGGGCTTCGCTCCCGTGCGAGCGACCAGACACAGAAGGATACCGACATGGATGCCAAGACCTATCCCGTCAGCCGCACCGACGCCGAATGGCGCGCCATGCTGACGCCGGAACAGTATCAGGTGATGCGCGGCCACGGGACGGAACGCCCGGGCAGCTGCGCGCTGCTGCACGAGAAGCGGGCCGGGACCTTCACCTGCGCCGGATGCGGCCAGGCCCTGTTCATCGCGGGCCAGAAATTCGAGAGCGGTACCGGGTGGCCGAGCTTCGACACGCCGGTCGAAGGTGCCGTCGAGGCGACGGAGGATCGCAGCCACGGCATGATCCGCACCGAATGTCACTGCAGCCAATGTGGCAGCCATCTCGGCCACGTGTTTCCGGACGGTCCGCCGCCGACGGGGTTGCGCTACTGCATCAACGGCGTCGCCATGGAGTTCGAGCCGGACGAAGGCTAGCGCCACATGTGACGTATCGGCGATGCGTCGCCGATACCGGTCATTTCTGGTGACCGCGTCGCGGTTCCTCGTCGTCGAGGATCCGCCATGCCGCGCCGTCGAGGTCCTCATATTGCCGGGTGCGCACGGTCCACAGGAAGGCTGCAAGGCCGGCCATGCCGAGCAGCAGGGCGATCGGCACCAGAATCAGGAGGACGTTCATGCGAGCGCCTCCGCGGCGGGGCCGACGGCCGGTGACCGCTTCGCGCCGGCATCATCGGACAGCCTGGCCGATGTGCCGCCGAAACCACCGCCCGAAAGGCGCAGGCTGTTGGCGACGACGACGATCGACGACGCCGACATGGCGATCGCCGCGACCAGCGGCGTGACCAGTCCCGCCATGGCCAGCGGCACGGCGATGCAGTTGTAGGCGATCGCCAGTCCGAAATTCTGCTGCACCAGACGCTTGGCACGCAGGGCGATGCCGTGGGCGAAGGGTACGCTGCGCAGGCTCTCGCGGGTGAAGACGAAATCCGCGGCAAGGCGACCGGCATCGCAGGCCGAAGCCGGCGCCATCGACACGTCCGCTGCGGCCAGGCTCGGCGCATCGTTGAGGCCGTCGCCGACCATCAGGACGTTGGCGCCCGCAGCCTGCAGCGCGCGGATCCGTTCGATCTTGGCCGACGGCGACTGGCCGGATGACGCGTCTGAGATCCCGAGTTCGCCGGCCACCCGCCGCACCGCGACCTGGCCATCGCCGGACAGGAGTTCCGTCGCCAGGCCAGCGTCCCGCAGCGCGGCGGCGGCCTTGCGGGCCTCGGTCCTCAGCGTTTCTTCGAGCCGGAAGCTTGCCGTCGTCCCGCCCTCGATGGCGAAGGCGACGCCGTCCTCGGCGGGCGCGTGGCCCTCCGCAATCTCGGCGGTCCAGGCGGCGCGTCCGAGCCGGACGCGGCGGCCGTGCCATGTCGCCTCGATCCCGGATCCCGGCCATTCACGGATCGCCTCGAGCTCGGCCACGGGACCGCGGCCCAGATGGTGCCGGATCGCGAGCGATGCCGGATGGTTCGAGCGCTGGGCGAGGGCGCGTGCGACGTCGCTTCCCGTGTCCGGCATGTCGTCGGCCGAGGCAACGCGCGGCGTGCCGGTCGTCAGCGTCCCCGTCTTGTCGAACAGGGTCGTGTCGATCTCGGCGAGCCGTTCGAGGGCCGTGCCGTCCTTCATCAGGATGCCTGCTTCGAACAGGCGCGCGGCGCCGATGACGTGGACCACGGGGACGGCGAGGCCAAGCGCGCAGGGACAGGTGACGATCAGGACGGCGATCGCCGCGTAGAGCGAATGATACCAGTCGCCGCCGGTCATCAGCATCCAGACGAGAAAGGTGCCCGCGGCCAGGAGGTGAACCGCAGGCGCATAGATGCGCGCCATCCGGTCGGCAACGCGCACATAGCGGCCGCGTCCCGCTTCCGCCGCTTCCATCATGCGCACGATCTCGGCCAGGAAGGAATCGTCCGCCGTCGTCAGCGCTTCCACATCCAGCGCGCCCGACATGTTCAGCGTGCCGGCCTCGACCCTGGCGCCGGGCGCGACGGCGACCGGCGTGCTTTCACCGGTGACCAGCGACCGGTCGAGCTCACTGTGGCCGCTGAGTACCCTGGCGTCCACCGGCATCCGCTCGCCGGCCGTCACGCGCAGCACCATGCCAGGCCGGACCTCGTCGAGCGGCACGTAGCGGGCCTCTCCGTCGGCCAGCAGCGTGGCTCCCCGAGCCGCCAGCCGCGATATGGCGACGACGGCACTGCGGGCGCGCTCGCGCATCAACTGATCGAGGAACCGCCCGATCAGAAGGAAGAAGATCAGGGTCACGGCGGCGTCGAAATAGGCTTCTGCGCCACTGGTCAGGCTCTCATAGAGGCTCATGGCGAGTGCCAGAAGGACGGCCAGCGAGATCGGCACGTCCATGTTCAGGCGTCCGGCGCGCAGCGCCGAGGCGGCGGAACGGAAGAAGGGCTGGCCGGCAATCGCCACGGTGGGAATCGCGATCAGCCCGGAGACCAGATGGAAGAGATCGCGAGTCGCATCGTCGGCGCCGGACCAGACGGAAACCGACAGCAGCATGATGTTGGCCGCCCCGAAGCCGGCAATGGCCAACGCCGTCAGCAGCCGTGCCGATTCGCGGCGACTGCCGAGCGTTTCCAGATCGCCCAGATCGACGGGCGTGCCCGGATATCCGAGCCGGTCGAGGGCGGTCGTGATCGTGGCCGGCGAGATCTCGGCCGAGGCCATGACGATTGTCACCCGGCGCAGCGTGAGATTGACCCGCACCGAGACAATGCCGGGGAGCGGCTGAAGACCCGATTCAATCGCCGACAGGCAGGCGCCGCAGCGGATGCTCGGGACGGACAGGACATAGGTCACCGTGCCGTCTGGCGCCTGCCGTCCGGCGTGGCGAAGTTCCTCGGCCTTCGGGTCCAGCGGCGCGGCAAAGTCGCGGGCGTCGGAGGGCAGGGTGAAGGCAGTACCGCAGCAGCTCATGATCGGCTTCTCACTTCACCACGAAGCGGATGGCATGCTGCCAGGGCTGACGACCCTGTGCCTCGACGCGCAATTGTGCTTCCCAGATGCCCGGCGCGAGATCTGTGGGCGCGCCGTATCCGCCCGAGCGCAGCGGCTCCAGACGCAGGGTACGGTCGGCGCTTTCCGTGGCAGGCCGGCCGATCATGGCGGCGACCACGACGCCGGACACGGGCCGGGCCCCCGAATCCTGCAGATCGACCTGGAAGATGCCATCCGCGTAGTGCGTCGACGCCGTCCAGCCCCGGCCGGCCTGGACCGTGCGCTCGGCCGTGAGCTCGTTGAAGTGCTGGCTGGCCACGTAGCTGTTTTCGACGACGAGGCCGCTCCATGTGGTGCTGGCGAACCATGCGAGGGTCAGATTGACCGAGATGATGGTGCCGAAGAACAGGGCCATGACGCCGATCATGTGCCGGCCGGTGAATTGTGCGGGAAAGAACAGGTTTCGCAGCATGGTTCAGTTTCCCGTCTCGAAGGTTGCGGAGTAGCTGTCGCCTTCGCCCGTCACCGGATCGGTGACGACGAAGCGGAAGTCGGTTTCGCCCGACGGCAGAGCCTCTGCCGGCTGGGTCACGAAGACCCGCAGTGCCCTGAGCTGGTCGGGATCGACCGGGACATCGAAGCGGCGCGATGCCTGAGCATCGATGTCGGCGATGGTCATCGCGGCCGCCGGCAGGCCTTCGATCGCCAGCCGGACGGTGCGTGGCTGCGGCCGCATGTTGAGCAGCTTCACTGTGTAGCCATTGCGAATCGAGCCGTCGCTGAGAGTCACGGCGACCGGATTGCGGTCGTGCTGGACGTTGATCTCCAGCCGGTCGCGGGCAAAGAGGGCGATCGTGAGGCCCACGCCGATCGCCGACCACATGGCCAGATAGACCAGGGTGCGGGTGCGCATCATGATGCGCCAGTCGAAGTGGCGCAGGCCGGCGAGGAAGCGACCCTTGCCATCTCGCACGCGTGACGGATCGATCCGGCCCGTCGAAGGATCCGTGGCGACGGCCATGTTGGCATTGTAGTCGCTCAAGGTGGCGTAGGAGATCAGGCCGCGTTCGCGGCCCAGCTTGTCCATGACGCCGTCGCAGGCATCGATGCACAGGGCGCAGGTGATGCAGGCCATCTGCTGGCCGTCCCGGATGTCGATGCCCATCGGACAGACGGCGACGCAGGCATTGCAGTCGACGCAGTCGCCGGCCGGCACGCCTGCGGCGGCAGCCTTCTTGGCGCCGCGGGTCCGCGGTTCGCCGCGCCAGTCGTTGTAGGTGACGGTGAGCGAATCCTCGTCGAGCATCGCGGCCTGGATGCGCGGCCACGGGCACATGTAGATGCACACCTGCTCGCGCATCAGCCCACCGAAGACGTAGGTGGTGGCGGTCAGGATGCCGACGGTGGCATAGGCGATGAACGGCGCCTCGGCGGTGAGGAAGCTGGTCAGAAGGGTCGGGGCGTCGGCGAAGTAGAAGATCCAGGCGCCGCCGGTCGCCACGGCGACGACGATCCAGGTCGCGTGCTTCAGAACCCGCTTGCGCAGCTTGGCGAAGCTCCAGGGTGCCTTGTCGAGCCGGATGCGGGCGTTGCGGTCGCCCTCGAAGAACCGCTCGATGACGAGGAACAGATCGGTCCAGACGGTTTGTGGACAGGTGTAGCCGCACCAGGCCCGGCCGACGACCGAGGTGACCAGGAAGAGGCCGACGCCGGCCATGACCAGAAGGCCGGCAACGAAGAAGAATTCCTGCGGCCAGATCTCGATGAAGAAGAAGTAGAAACGCCGGTTGGCGATATCGATCAGCACGGCCTGGTCGGGGGCATAGGGTCCGCGATCCCAGCGCAGCCAGGGCGTGACGTAGTAGATGCCGAGGGTCACCGCCATGATCAGCCATTTCAGCTGTCGGAAGCGGCCTTCGGTGCGCTTGGGAAAGATCTTCTCGCGCTTGGCGTACAGCGGCTGGTCCTGCCGGCCGGCCGCATTGACGGCTTCGACGTCCAGCCGTTCGATGTCGGGCTGATGGAGCATGATCTCTTCTCGAGGTTCGCAAGCCGGCCGCATGGCGGGTCACTTGCTCGATAGGCCCATGGGGGCCGAGCCACCTTGATCTGCATCAACGCGGGCTGGCGCTGCGCCCGATCACTGGGCTGCGGAGCTGCGACAAACCGCCACCAATGCAGAAGCCCCCGGCCGGTGGCCGGGGGCTCCGTCGCGACCTCCCTCGCGACCCGGCGGCAGGATCCTATTCGCCGCCGCCGAGACTGTGGACGTAGACCGCCAGTTCCTTGATCGCGGTATCGCCGAGACGCTCGCCCCAGGCCGGCATGACACCGTGACGCGGGCGGTTCACTTGCGCGGCGATCGCCGCGGCGTCGCGTCCATACAGCCAGATCGCGTCGTTCAGTGCCGGTGCGCCGACCTCCTTCATGCCTTCGCCGCTCTCGCCATGGCAGAAGGCGCAGTTCTGGGCGTAGATGTCGGCGCCCCGCGCAGCTGCGTCGGGATTGTCGTCCCGTTCGGTCAGCGACAGAACATACTGCGAGACATCTGCGATCTGGCTGCGGTCGAGGAGACCGTCGCGGCCGAAGGCCGGCATTTCTGCCACACGCGTGTTCTCGTCGGGCGCATAGCGGACGCCGTGCTGCAAGGTGAGCGCGATCTCCTCAAGGGAGCCGCCCCAGATCCAGGCATCGTCGTTCAGGTTGGGGTAGCCCGGGCCACCGGCCGCGCCGGAGCCGTGGCACTGCACGCAATTGACCTTGTAGGATGCCTCGCCGGCTGCGATCGCGAAGGGGCGCAACTCCGGATCGGCGGCGATGGTCGCGATATCCGACGTGCGGATGGCCGCGATCCGGTCGGCATTCGACAGATCAAGTTCCGACATCTCGATCCGCAGGTCGGCCCGACTCGACCAGCCGAGCAGGCCGGTCGTTGCCGAGTTGACCAGGGGCCAGGCGGGATAGAGGACGGTGTAAACCGCCGCGAAGGCGATGGTGGCGTAGAAGGTCCACAGCCACCAGCGCGGCAGCGGGTTGTTGAGCTCCTTGATCCCGTCCCAGGAATGACCGGTCGTCTCGATGCCGCTGACGTCGTCGACGTCCTTGTGTTCGCTCACTGGTCTGTCTCCTTGAACGGAATGCTGGCGGCATCTTCGGCGGCGCGCCTGGCGCCCGGTCGCAGGACCCAGCCGACGACGCCGAGGAAAAACAGCGTCAGGGCGAGGAGGGCCCAGCTATCCGCAAAGGCACGCATGGAGTGGTAGTCGAAATCCATCGGGAGCTCCCTAGCGGTCGTTGCGTTCCGGCTCGTAGACCGAGAAGTCCACGAGGGTACCGAGCATCTGCAGGTAGGCGACGAGCGCGTCCATCTCGCTGAGGCGCTGCGGATTGCCGTCGAAATTGCTGACCACCGCCTTCGGATAGCGGGCGAGCAGACCGGTCGTGTCGCCGTCCGGCATCGTCTGCACCCGAAGGTCGGCGCGGGCGTTCTCGATCATCTCGTCGCTGTAGGGCACGCCGACCGCGCGGTTGGCGAGCAGGTGTCCGGCCGGGTCCTGCATGTCGAGATCGGTCGTCTGCAGGAAGCCATAGGACGGCATCACCGATTCCGGCACGACCGAGCGCGGCTCGATCATGTGCTGGACGTGCCATTCGTCGCTGTAGCGGGCACCCACTCGGGCAAGATCCGGCCCGGTGCGCTTGGAACCCCACTGGAACGGATGGTCGTACATGGATTCCGCGGCGAGGCTGTAATGGCCGTAGCGCTCGACCTCGTCCCGGAACGGCCGGATCATCTGGCTGTGACAGGTGTAGCAGCCCTCGCGGATGTAGATGTTGCGCCCGGCGAGTTCGAGCGGCGAATAGGGCCGCATGCCCTCCACCTCCTCGATGGTGTTCTCCAGGTAGAACAGCGGCGCGATCTCGACGATGCCGCCGACGCTGACCACCAGGAGCGACAGGACGAGGAGGAGGGTGGCGTTGCGCTCGACCTTGCCGTGATGGACCAGGATGCCGCGGGCGACCGGATCGGCCTTGACCTCCGGAAGGGCGCCCTTCAGGGCTTCGGGTTCTTTGTCGTTGCTCATTGTGTGCCCCTTACCGAGCCATCTGGACTGCAGGCGTTTCACCGCCCATCGGCACTTCGGCCCGCACGTCGCCGCGGATGGTCTTGTAGACGTTGAAGGCCATGATCAGCGCGCCGGCGAGGTACATGAGACCGCCCACCATGCGCAGCACGTAGTAGGGATACATGGCCGCCACGGTCTCCGCGAAGGAGTAGACGAGGTAGCCGTCAGGCCCGTATTCGCGCCACATCAGGCCCTGCATGATGCCCGAGACCCACATCACCGCCGCGTAGACGACGATGCCGAGCGTCGCGAGCCAGAAGTGCCAGTTGACCAGGCGCAGGCTGTAGAGCCGCTCGCGGTGCCAGAGCTTGGGCGCCAGGTGGTAGACCGCGCCGAAGGAGATCATGCCGACCCATCCGAGCGCGCCGGAATGGACATGGCCGATGGTCCAGTCGGTGTAGTGGCTCAGCGAGTTCACCGCCTTGATGGACATCATCGGACCCTCGAAGGTCGACATGCCGTAGAAGGCGACGGAGATGACCATCATGCGCAGGATCGGATCGGTGCGCAGCTTGTCCCAGGCGCCCTGCAGGGTCATCAGGCCGTTGATCATGCCGCCCCAGGAGGGCATCCACAGCATCACCGAGAAGACCATGCCCAGCGTCTGCGCCCAGTCGGGCAGGGCGGTGTAGTGCAGGTGGTGCGGTCCGGCCCAGATGTAGAGGAAGATCAGCGACCAGAAATGGATGATCGACAGGCGGTAGGAATAGACCGGCCGGTTCGCCTGCTTCGGGATGAAATAGTACATCATGCCGAGGAAGCCGGCGGTGAGGAAGAAGCCGACGGCGTTGTGGCCGTACCACCACTGGGTCAGCGCATCCTGCACGCCGGAGAAGGCGGAATAGCTCTTGGCGCCCATGAAGGAGACGGGCATCGCCAGATTGTTGACCACATGCAGCATCGCGATGGTCACGATGAATGCGAGGTAGAACCAGTTGGCGACGTAGATATGGGGTTCCTTGCGCTTGATCAGCGTGCCGAGGAACACCGCCAGATAGGCGACCCAGACGACTGTCAGCCACAGATCGACATACCATTCCGGCTCGGCATATTCGCGGCTCTGGGTGATGCCGAGCAGATAGCCGGTGGCCGCCATGACGATGAAGAGCTGGTAGCCCCAGAACACGAACCAGGCGAGGTTGCCGCCCCACAGCGTCGCCCGGCACGTGCGCTGCACGACATAGAAGGACGTGGCGATCAGCGCATTGCCGCCGAAGGCGAAGACCACGGCCGAGGTGTGCAGCGGGCGCACGCGGCCGAAATTGAACCAGGGTTCGATGTTGAGGTCGGGCCAGGCGAGCTGCGAGGCGGCGATCACGCCGACGAGAAAGCCGACGATGCCCCAGGCCACCGTGGCGATGACGCCGTAGCGCACGACCTCGTCGGCATATTCGGTGCCGTTGTTGCGCAGCGGAATCTGCTTGGCATCGGCGAACTCGACGCGGCGCAGCAGCACCACCGTCGCACCCGCCAGGATGAAGAACAGCACATAGGCATGGGCTGCGAAGTCGGCGTCTCGGGCAAAGCCGGCACCGAGCAGCGCGACCAGCGCCGCGCCGCCGATGAACATCGCCTCGACTTGGTTTTTCACGTCCGGAACCCCCTCGGTTTCTCGCCCGCAGAGCGACGGATCGGCGAGCGATCACGATTGCGGGATGAGATGGTTTCGCAGGCGCAGCACGGGCGCGCTTTGACCTCGATCAAGCGGTTGGAGAAGGGGGAATTTCGCGGTGTGTGTGGGTGGCTGCGGCGTTTTAGCAGCCCAGACACGCGGTCGTGGCGGCGAAGGTCTGGAGTGTTGCCGTGGGACGAGCCCGCTGCGACTCTCCGGCTTCAGACGGTGCGACCGTCAGCGACGCTGCGGGGTGACCTCGGCCGTCACGCAGCCGAGCTCTTCGCATTCCAGCCGCACGCGGTGACGGCGCTCACTTGAAACTCTTGCCGTCCCATTTCACCGAGGTCTGCTGGCCGCCATGGGCGTGCATGGAAATGGCAGGGATCCGTCCCTCGCCGATCGTCACGCCGCCGCCCAGCACCTCGCCGACCTTCTTGAGGAGCCCGTCCCGACGGACGTAGAGATTCACCGAGCAGACCTGCATTCCGCAGAAGCTGCTGCGTCCGAACTGGCTGTTGCTGCAATAGATGGCGTCGTGGGCGAGGACGAGATCGGAATTGCCGTCGCCATCGAGGTCGCGCTCCATCACGCCGGCTGGATCGATGGTGCCTTGCTCGCCCTCGCAGGCGCTGGCGATCTCCTCCTTCACCACCCAGGCCGCCGCCTTGGTCCGCGCTTCGGCCGGCGGCGTGGCGAACGCCAGCGTCAGGCCTATCAACAGAGCCATCCTCATCACACACCTCCCGCTGCGTCACCCCCCGACAACCTGCCGGGGGACGGGGCGCAAGGCAAGCCGTGGGTTCTGGCCGGATCAAGGCATGGCAAGCGGACATGCCGTGTCGGCACGGGGCGTCGACCCAAGGCAGCCGGACCTCGGCGCTGCGAGTCGGTCGCGGCATGAAAAAGCCCCCGGAAGCCGAGCTCCCGGGGCCTTTATTAACTTTGGTGGTGGGCGTGACCGATCAGCTGCAGCCGCTGGTCGAGCCGCAGGTGTCGCATTTCAGGCAGGTGCCGTTGCGAACCATCGAGTAATTGCCGCATTCGGTGCAGCTGTCGCCCGTATAGCCCTTCATCAGTGCGATGGTGCGGCGTTCGGCGGTGGACGGCGCCGTCGCCACGTTGGCCGTGTCCCTGGCGCTCGCCTCGTAGGCCAGGGGCTGATCGAACAGGCCCTGTGCCGGCGTGACGTCCGTCGTCGGGGCCGGATCGGCCAGCGGTGCCTGCTCGTAGTCGCGCTTGAAGGCGGTCGCCGGCGAGCCCAGCGCCGTCGGCGACAGGACCGCCGCCGTGGCGGCCGACGTGGCAGGGCGCGCAGGGCTGCGGGCCGGAGACGCGCCGGCGGTGTTGGCCGCCGTGCGGGCGGTCGCGGTCACCGGCTTGTTGCCCGTCGGCACACTGGCGGCGCTGCCCTGGGGCTCGGTCGAGGAGATCAGCCGGAACCGTGCCGTCTGGCCGCGGACCATGCCGTGCGAGACCGGCAGCTGCTGCGGCTTGTCGCCCTCGACGCCGCGACCGATGGTCGAGGCGGTGAAGTCCTCCGGCTGGACATGGGCGAGATCATGCCGGTCCAGATAGGAGACGGCGAGCTCCCGGAAGACGTAGTCGAGGATCGAGGTGGCGTTCTTGATCGCCTCGTTGCCCTGCACCATGCCGGCCGGCTCGAAGCGGGTGAAGGTGAAGGCCTCGACATATTCGTCCAGCGGCACGCCAAACTGCAGGCCGAGGGAGATGGCGATGGCGAAATTGTTCATCATCGCACGGAAGGCCGCGCCTTCCTTGTGCATGTCGATGAAGATCTCGCCGAGGCGGCCGTCATCGTATTCGCCGGTGCGCAGATACACCTTGTGGCCGCCGACAATGGCCTTCTGGGTGTAACCCTTGCGCCGGTTCGGCAGCTTCTCGCGGTCGCGCACCACCTTCTCGACGATGCGCTCGACGATGCGCTCGGCCACCTCGGCGGCCTGGGCCGGCTTCGTGGCCGCAGCCAGCGCCGCGGTCGCCATCTCGACGGCGTCCTCGTCCTCGTCGTCCTCGTCGGCGATCAGCGAGGCGTTGAGCGGCTGCGACAGCTTGGAGCCGTCACGGTAGAGGGCGTTGGCCTTTAGCGCGAGCTTCCACGACAGCATGTAGGCCGCGTTGCAATCCTCGACCGTGGCGTCGTTGGGCATGTTGATGGTCTTGGAGATGGCGCCCGAGATGAAGGGCTGCGCCGCCGCCATCATGCGGATGTGGCTGTCCACCGAGAGGTAGCGCTTGCCGATGCGCCCGCAGGGCGTCGCGCAATCGAACACCGCCAGGTGCTCGGGCTTGAGATGCGGGGCGCCCTCCAGGGTCATCGCGCCACAGACATGGACGTTGGCCGCGTCGATGTCCTTGCGCGAAAAGCCCAGGAACGGCAGCAGCTCGAAGGTGAAGTCGGCGAGCTGCTCGTCCGACACGCCGAGCGTCTCCTTCATGAACGCCTCGCCGAGGGTCCATTTGTTGAAGACGAACTTGATGTCGAAGGCCGAGCCGAGCGCGGCATTCAGCGCCGCGACATGCTCGTCGGTGAAGCCCTTGGCCCTCAGCGAGCCCGGGTTGATCGCCGGCGCCTGGTTCAGATTGCCGTGGCCGACCGCATAGGCCTCCATCTCGGCGATCTGGCTCTCGGTGTAGCCGAGCGAGCGCAGCGCCTCGGGGGCGGCACGGTTGATGATCTTGAAGTAGCCGCCGCCGGCGAGCTTCTTGAACTTCACCAGGGCGAAGTCGGGCTCGATGCCGGTGGTGTCGCAATCCATGACGAGGCCGATCGTGCCGGTGGGCGCGATCACCGAAACCTGGGCGTTGCGATAGCCGTTCTCCGAGCCGAGTTCGACGGCTTCGGTCCAGGCCGTCTTGGCGCGGGCCGACAGCCGCTTGTCGCGGAGCGAGGCGTGGTCGAGCGGGACCGGGTCGACCGACAGGCCCTCATAGCCATTGGCGATGCCATGGGCGGCGCGGCCATGGTTGCGCATGACGCGCAGCATGTGCTCGCGATTGCGCTCGTAGTCGGGGAAGGTCCCCAGATGGCCGGCCATCTCGGCCGAAGTCTTGTAGGCGACACCGGTCATCAGCGCCGCGATGGCACCGCAGATCGACCGACCTTCGTCGGAATCATAGGGGATGCCTGCGGTCATCAGCAGGCCGCCGATATTGGCGAAGCCGAGGCCCAGCGTGCGGTAGTCGTAGGACAACCGCGCGATCTCCTTGGACGGGAACTGCGCCATCATCACCGAGATCTCGAGGACGATGGTCCACAGCCGGGTGGCATGCTCGAAGGCGCCGGTGTCGAAGCGCTTGATGCCCTCCGGCCCGTCCAGGCCTTCCTCGCGGAACTGGATGAGGTTCAGCGACGCCAGATTGCAGGCCGTGTCGTCGAGGAACATGTATTCCGAGCACGGATTGGAGGCGCGGATCGGGCCGGCCGCCGGGCAGGTGTGCCAGTCGTTCATCGTGGTGTTGTAATGCAGGCCCGGATCGGCCGAGGCCCAGGCGGCATAGCCGATCTGGTCCCACAGGTCGCGGGCCTTCAGCGTCTTGGCGACCTTGCCGTCGGTACGACGGATCAGGTCCCAGTCGCCATCATCCTCGACCGCGCGCAGGAAGTCGTCCTTCAGCGAGACCGAATTGTTGGAATTCTGGCCGGACACGGTGAGATAGGCTTCGGAATCCCAGTCGGTGTCGTAGACCGGGAACTCGATGTCCGTGTAGCCCTGCCGCGCGAACTGGATGACGCGCTTGACGTAGTTCTCCGGCACCTGGGCGCGCTTGGCGTCCTTGACGGCACGCTTCAAGGCAGGGTTCTTCATCGGCTCGAAGCAGTCCCCGTCCGGGCCCTCGCAGTTCACGCAGGCCGACAGGATGGCCTTGAGGTGCCTGGAGACGGTCTTAGAACCGGTCACCAGCGCCGCGACCTTCTCTTCCTCGCGGACCTTCCAGGAGATGTAGTTCTCGATGTCGGGATGGTCGATGTCGACGACGACCATCTTGGCCGCGCGGCGCGTGGTACCGCCCGACTTGATCGCACCCGCCGCGCGGTCGCCGATCTTCAGGAAGCTCATCAGGCCCGAGGACTTGCCGCCGCCGGCCAGCGTTTCGCCTTCGCCGCGCAGATAGGAGAAGTTGGAGCCCGTGCCGGAGCCGTATTTGAACAGGCGCGCCTCGCGCACCCACAGATCCATGATGCCGCCGTCATTGACCAGATCGTCGGCGACGGACTGGATGAAGCAGGCATGCGGCTGCGGATGCTCGTAGGACGAGGTCGAGCGGGTCAGTTCGCCGGTGCGGTAGTCGACATAATAGTGGCCCTGGCCGGGACCATCGATGCCGTAGGCCCAGTGCAGGCCGGTATTGAACCATTGCGGCGAGTTCGGTGCGACCTTCTGGGTGGCCAGCATGAAGGCGAGTTCGTCACGGAAGGCGAGGGCGTCGTCCTCGGAGGCGAAATAGCCGCCCTTCCAGCCCCAGTAGGTCCACGTGCCGGCGAGCCGGTCGAAGACCTGCCGCGCATCCATCTCGGAGCCGGTGCGCTCGCTCTCGGGGAGCTTGGCCAGCGCCTCCTCGTCGGCGACCGAGCGCCACAGGAAGGAGGGAACATCGTTCTCATCGACCTTCTTCAGGGCCTTGGGTACGCCCGCCTTGCGGAAATATTTCTGCGCCAGGATGTCGCTGGCGACCTGGCTGAACTGGGCCGGCACGTCGATGCCGGCGAGGCGGAAGACCACCGACCCGTCGGGGTTCTTGATCTCGCTCGTCGCCTTGCGGAATTCGACCGAATGGTAGGCGCTTTCGCCAGCCTTCGTGTACCGGCGTTCGATCTTCATGCCCATGGCGATGCCATCCTCGTCTATTCCGTGTTTGCCGCAACGAATCGCGCTGGCCAGCAAGGGAGCCCCTTCGTGCAGCGCGTCTTCATCGAATGTGGCCGTCTGGTGCATCTGGTATGCGGCCCGACTGGCGACACTAGATATAGTATATTCCGGGTGGTTAAGCGAACCTTAAATCGGCTCGCGGGGGACATGCGGCGGGCTTATCCACCATTCCCGTCCAGCCTGTGGACAGTCGTTCACACTTGTCCGCGGAGGCGCTCTCGCGGGCTCGCGCATCGCCTTCCGGGGCGGACGCTAGGGCGAGTCCGGCAAGGTGGTCAATGCGCTGTCTGCCGCGCGGCGTCTCTGTCTTAAGTGCAAGTGCGCGAAGCGGTTGAAAGCGGGGACAACCGGAAAAAGTTCGGCCCTGCGCGCGGCTTTGCCAACGCACTTGGCCGGGCACCGATGCGATCGGGCAACGCTTCCGAGCCAGGAAACGGCCTGTGGCGATTCGCTGGCGGCGTCACGGGCGAATCGGCATGCGGCTGTCACGGACGAACGGCCCCGAACTCGAAGCCCGAGACGAGAGGCATTGCGACAAGACTGCCCGAACGGGGGAGGGCCCCGATCGCGGCGCTATGTCAGCCGAGCGTGCTCTTGCTGATCGGCGCCTGGAAGGTGAGGCCCAGATCCCAGGGAAAGAAGATCCAGGTGTCCTGCGAGACTTCGGTGATGAAGGTGTCGACCAGCGGTCGCCCCTTGGGCTTGGCATAGACCGTGGCGAAATGCGCCTTCGGCAGCATGGTCCGCACGAGGCCGGCGGTCTTGCCGGTGTCGGTCAGGTCGTCGACGATGAGGATTCCCTCGCCCTCGTCCTTGATGAGCTCGGGCGAGATTTCCTTGAGAACCCGCAGCTCTCCCTGCTCGCTGTACTCGTGGTAGGACGCGATGCAGACCGTCTCGATCAGCCGCGTGCCGATCTCGCGGGCGATGATCGCGGCAGGCACGAGACCGCCACGGGTGATGCAGACGATGGCCCGCCAGTCATCGCGCTGGCTCGCCAGCCGCCACGCCAGTGCACGGGCATCGCGGTGAAACTGATCCCAGGAGACGGGGAAGGATTTTTCGACCGTGGACATGAGGCGCTTCCGGGCTGCTGGGAGGGAGCGGTTGCGATAGATCGAATCGCCCTGCCGACGCAAGCCGGATCACCGTGCAAGACAGGGCAATCGGGTGAGTTGGCGCGTGACATTTGGTGCAAGTACTGAATCTGTGGGTTCCCAATTGATTCGATTGGGAGATTGCGGGAATGGCTGTGTCCGACGAGGCGGT
>NZ_JAZHLI010000057.1:0-26538 GCF_036549475.1 Aurantimonas sp. A2-1-M11
ACTCGCGCACGACCTCCCGGCAACTCGTCAACGGGTCAAGCCGAAAGACGCAAGCCTGAAACCGCTCTGAAACAAAAAAATCTGCTCCCCGCGGTCCAGGCCGGATGCGTACAGTGCGTCCCAGGGAATGTCCTCCCAGGCGAACAGATCGACGGCCTGGCTCTCGACTCCGGCCGCGATCGTCGGCTCGGCAAGGCGCGCCCGGAAGATCAGCTGCACCTGGCTGATCCGCGGCACCGAATAGACCGCCAGCAGCCGCTCGATGACAAGCTGGGCGGTCGCCTCCTCCCGTGCCTCGCGCCGCGCCCCGTCCTCGGGCGTCTCGTTCAGTTCCAGATAGCCGGCCGGAATGGTCCAGTACCCCTGCCGCGGCGCGATCGCCCGCCGGCAGAGCAGGATGCGGCCTTCGTGGCGGACCACCGAGCCGACCACGATCTTGGGGTTTTCGTAGGCGACGAAGCCGCAATTGTCGCAGATCTTGCGGGCGACGTCGTCGCCATGGGGGGTGCGCAGCGTGAAGGATGTCTCGGTCATGGGTCAGATATGGTCCGCCCGTCGCATCCGGAAACGAGGCGGCGCTGCCAAGGGCCGCGACGGAACGTCCATCCGCGTATCCTGTCCCAGACGTGACCTGTCGCCTCTGACCGAAGAAGCCCGAGCCGCATGGCGTCAGCTCGTCGGAGCCGTGCCACCGGCCTCGCGGGCCAGCGTACGCTCCAGCGCCGGCAGCAGCCCGGTTTCCACCGCCTGCGGCGTGAACGGCCCGGTCTGCTTGAAGACGATCTCGCCATCCGGGGCGACGAGAAAACTCTCCGGCACGCCGTAGACGCCCCAGTCGATCGTCGCGGAGCCCTTCTGGTCGACGCCGATCGCCGCATAGGGGTTGCCCAACGACTGGAGAAACTGACGGGCGTTCTCCGGCTTGTCCTTGTAGTTGATGGCCACCAGCCGGAAGCGGTCGTCCCTGGCCAACTCCATCAGCAGAGGATGCTCGTCCCGGCACGGTCCGCACCAGGACGCGAAGACGTTGACCAGCACCGGACGGCCATCGCCGACGCCGGTGAGGTCGAGACCGGGCATTGGTTGTCCGTCCGGCCCGGAAACGTTTTCCAGCGCCGGCAGCACGGTCTGCGGCGCGGTCTTGCCGATCAGCACCGAGGGGATCTGCTGCGGGTCGTGGCCGGAGACGAGCTGGTAGAGGAAGACTGCCGCGAGGCCGCCGAACAGGACCAGCGGCAGGGCCACCAGCCAGTTGCGACGGGGGCGGGGCGCCGGCCATTCGCCCGGCGTGTCGCCCGCCTGCGCCGTCGGCAGCGTCGTCTCGTCGTCGCTCATCGCACCGTCTCCGCGCCGCCGGTCGCCTCGCCGGCGGGTCTGGCCGAGCGGCGGCGGATGCCGCGGGCCTCCAGATCCTTCAGCGCGCGCTTCTGGGCACGGGCGTCGAGGAACACCCATGCCGCGATCGCGAGCAGGGCCACCAGCGAGACGCCATAGGCCGAGGCGATGAAGCCGAAATAGTCGTTCTGCATGATGGTCTCCTCAGGCGTCGGCGCGTCGGGCCGCCAGCCGCGACAGGGCGGCCACGCGCCGGCGCAGCACTTCCGTGCGCATCGCCGTCAGATGCAGGGCGAAGAACAGCAGCGTGAAGCCGAGCGCCGAGACGAGCAGCGGCGTCAGGAACACCGGCGGCATGGCCGGCCCGTCGACGCGGATGACGCTGGCGCTCTGGTGCAGCGTGTTCCACCAGTCGACGGAGAACTTGATGATCGGGATGTTGACGAAGCCGACCAGGACGAGGATCGCCGCCGCTTTCGCACTGCGTCCCGGCTCGTCCAGCGCCCGGGTCAGCGCGATCAGCCCGAGATACATCAGGAACAGGATGAACACCGAGGTCAGCCGGGCATCCCAGACCCACCAGGTGCCCCACATCGGGCGGCCCCAGATCGAGCCGGTGATCAGCGCCAGCGCGGTGAAGACCGCGCCGATCGGCGCCGCCGCCTTGACAGCCACGTCGGCCAGCGGATGCCGCCAGACCAGCGTGCCGAGCGCCGAAATGCTCATCACCGTCCAGATCATCATCGCCAGCCAGGCAAAGGGCACGTGGATGAACATGATCTGCACCGTCGCGCCCTGCTGGTAATCGGGCGGGGCCATGAAGCCGAGCGACAGGCCGACCGCCAGCGCGGCCAGCGCGAAGACGTAGAGCCATGGCTGCAGCCTGCCCGACAGCTCCAGGAAGCGGGTCGGATTGGCCAGGATCGTGAAGCGCGACGGCTTGGCGGCGGACAGGTCGGTCATGGGTCCAGTCTAGAAGGTCTCCAGCCAGCCGGCAAACATACGATTTCGTCAGGATTGCGTTCGCCCTGCTCCGGGACGGATCGCTTCAGTCCGCCCCTGCCTTGAGCGCAGCGCCGGCGGCAATCGGGCCGAGGGCGCCGAAGACCAGCGTCAGCGCCGTCAGGATGAGGAAGGGCGGCAGGAACGGGTCCGGCTCGTTGACCGCGCCGTAGGTCGCCGAGACGCCGAAGATCAGCACCGGGATCGCCAGCGGCAGCACCAGCACCGAGACCAGGAGCCCGCCCCGCGGCAGTGCCACGGCGACGGAGGCACCGACGGCGCCGATGCAGATGATCGCGGGCGTGCCCACCAGCAGCGTCAGCATGACCGCGCCGATCGCCGGCGGCTCCAGCGCCAAAAACAGGCCGAGCACCGGCGCGGCAAGGACCAGCGGCAGCCCCGAGGCCACCCACAGCGCGGCGCATTTGGCCAGCACCACCAGCGGCAGCGGCGTCGGGCCGGTGATGAGCAGGTCCAGCGTGCCGTCCTCGCGGTCGGCCTGGAACAGCCGGTCGAGGGTGAGCAGCGCCGACAGGAGCGCGCCGATCCACAGGATCGCCGGGCCGATCCGCGACAGGAGATTGAGGTCGGGGCCGACGCCGAAGGGGATCGTCGCCACGACGGCGAGGAAGAAGATCACCCCGGTCATGGCGCCGCCGCCGCCCGACAGCGCCAGCCGCAGGTCGCGGCGAAACAGCGCGATCACAGCCAGCCCTCCGCTGCGGCGAGTTCCGCTTCGTCAATGGCGGGGACGGCGCGCCCGGCATTGGCCACCAGGCTGCCTGCGGGGGTCAGATCCAGCGTCCGGGCGGCCGACAGGCCGAGCGGCTGATGGGTGGCGGCCACGACGAGGCCGCCGGCCGCGACATGAGCCTCGACGATCTCGGCGAAGCGCAGCTGCGAGGCGGCGTCCAGAGCCGATGTCGGCTCGTCGAGGATCCAGACGGGCCGCGCGACGAGGAGAAGCCGGGCCAGGCTCGCCCGGCGCTGCTGCCCGGCCGACAGATAGCCATGGGGCAGGTGCGACAAATCCGGCAGGCCCAGCGCCTCCAGGCATTCGGCGATCGGGCGGTCGGCGCACGCGCCGTGCCCGCCGCCGAGATAGCGGCGCCAGAAGGCCAGGTTCTCGCCGACGCTGATATTCGGCTTCATCGCATTGCGATGGCCGACATAGTGGGCGATCTCGGCCAGCGATCGCGCGACCTCGCCGTCCGGCGCGGTCGCGCCGGCCACGTCGATGCGGCCGGCAACCGGCGGCAGCAATCCGGCCAGCGTGCGCAGAAGCGTCGACTTTCCCGCGCCGTTCGCGCCCGTGACGATCAGCGCCTCGCCTGCCGCGATGCGCAAATCCAGCGGCCCGGCGGCGGCCGCTCCACCGCGTCCGACGACCAGCGCCGACGCGGTCACCTGCGGCCCGCTCACGCGCCGCCTGCGACGAAAGATGTACCACCGCCCGGCGCCCAGGCGGGGCCGAACGGGGGGCGCGGCGGATAGGGCGAGCCGCTCCGGCCGCTGCAAGTCGTTGTCATGTCCACCCTTTTCCGCACTGCAATGGATTTTCCCCGCCAAGGCCATCTGGCCCTTTATAGCCGTTACAAACTTGCCTATAACGACCGCAACCACACCAGCGACCGGCGTGGCAACAATTCAGCGCCGATCTCAGGGTCCCGTCCGGCACCGGCGGGCACCGGGGCGGACAAGCGGAAATGGTCGCACCCGCATCTTCGAGCGCATTTCCGCGGCGCTCAAGGCCGTTCGCCCTTCGGACTTATACTGGTCGAGAAGGAACGAAGCCACGTGTCCCACGCACCCGATAGTTTCAACAGCCGCAGGACGCTCACCGTGGGCGGCAAGGACTATGTCTATTACGACCTGAAGGAAGCCGAGAAGAACGGCCTTCAGGGCATCGCCCGCCTGCCGTTCTCCCTCAAGGTCCTGCTCGAGAACCTCCTGCGCAACGAGGACGACCGCACGGTCAAGGCGGACGACATCCGCGCTCTCGCACGCTGGATCGAGGACAAGGGCGCGGCCGGCCACGAGATCGCCTACCGCCCGGCCCGCGTGCTGATGCAGGATTTCACCGGCGTTCCCGCCGTGGTCGACCTCGCCGCCATGCGCGATGCGACCAAGGCGCTCGGCGCCGACCCCAAGAAGGTCAACCCGCTGGTTCCGGTCGATCTCGTCATCGACCATTCGGTGATGGTCGACTTCTTCGGCCAGAAGGATTCCTTCACCAAGAATGTCGACGCCGAATACGGCCGCAACGGCGAGCGCTACACCTTCCTGCGCTGGGGCTCGGAAGCCTTCGAGAACTTCCGCGTCGTGCCCCCCGGCACCGGCATCTGCCACCAGGTGAACCTGGAATATCTCTCCCAGACCGTCTGGACCCGTGACGAGAACGGCGAGACCATCGCCTATCCCGACACGCTGGTCGGCACCGATTCCCACACCACCATGGTCAACGGCCTGTCGGTCCTGGGCTGGGGCGTCGGCGGCATCGAGGCGGAAGCGGCCATGCTCGGCCAGCCGATCTCCATGCTGATCCCGGAAGTCATCGGCTTCCGCATGGAAGGCAAGTTGCCGGAAGGCACCACCGCCACCGACCTGGTGCTGACGGTGACCGAGATGCTGCGCCGCCGCGGCGTCGTCGGCAAGTTCGTCGAATTCTTCGGCCCCGGCCTGTCGAACCTGACCCTCGAGGACCAGGCGACGATCGCCAACATGGCGCCCGAATACGGCGCGACCTGCGGCTTCTTCCCGATCGACAAGGACACGATCGCCTATCTGGAGGCGACCGGCCGCGACAAGGACCGCATCGCGCTGGTCGAGGCCTATGCGAAGGCGCAGGGCATGTACCGCGAGGACGGCGTGGAAGATCCGGTCTTCACCGACACTCTGGAGCTCGATCTGTCGACGGTCGTCCCGTCGCTGGCCGGCCCCAAGCGCCCCCAGGACCGCGTCGCGCTGACCGAGGCAGCGGCGAAGTTCGTCGGCGCCCTGGCCGAGATCAAGGGGGGCCGCAAGAAGGCCGAGACCCCGCAGTCGACGGGTGATTCGCGCTACATGGACGAGGGCGCGGTGCCGCCGAACACCATCCCGGCCGACACGCGCCACACGGTCGACGGCGCCGAGCACGGCCTCGCCGACGGCGACGTGGTGATCGCCGCGATCACCTCCTGCACCAACACATCCAACCCCAACGTGCTGGTCGCCGCGGGCCTCGTCGCCCGCAAGGCCCATGAGAAGGGCCTCAAGGTGAAGCCCTGGGTGAAGACATCGCTGGCGCCCGGCTCGCAGGTGGTCACCGAATATCTCGACAAGGCCGACCTGCAGAAGGATCTGGACGCGCTCGGATTCAACCTCGTCGGCTACGGCTGCACGACCTGCATCGGCAATTCCGGGCCGCTGCCCGAGCCGATCTCCGAGGCGATCACCAAGAACGACCTGGTGGCCTGCTCGGTCCTGTCGGGCAACCGCAACTTCGAGGGCCGGGTCAATCCGGACGTGCGGGCGAACTATCTCGCCTCGCCGCCGCTGGTCGTCGCCTATGCCCTCGCCGGCTCGATGTTCGTCGACATCACCAAGGAGCCGCTCGGCCAGGATCAGGACGGCAACGACGTCTTCCTGAAGGACATCTGGCCCACGACGCAGGAGATCGCCGAGATCGTCCGCAAGACGGTCACCCGCGACATGTTCGAGACCCGCTACGCCGACGTCTTCAAGGGCGACGAGCACTGGCAGAAGATCGACGTGTCCGGCGGCCTCACCTACGACTGGGACGACCGCTCCACCTACGTGCAGAACCCGCCCTATTTCGAAGGCATGACGATGGAGCCGGAGCCGGTCACCGACGTCCAAGGCGCCCGTATCCTCAGCCTGTTCCTTGATTCGATCACCACCGACCACATCTCGCCGGCGGGTTCGATCAAGGCCAACGGGCCGGCCGGCGACTATCTCGTCAGCCATCAGGTACGCCCGATCGACTTCAACTCCTACGGTGCCCGCCGCGGCAACCACCAGGTGATGATGCGGGGCACCTTTGCCAATATCCGCATCAAGAACCAGATGCTTGACGGCATCGAAGGCGGCATGACCAAGCACTTCCCCGACGGGGAGGTGATGCCGATCTACGACGCGGCGATGAAGTACCAGGAAGAAGGCGTGCCGCTAGTTGTCTTCGCCGGCAAGGAATACGGCACCGGCTCGTCGCGCGACTGGGCGGCCAAGGGTACGAACCTCCTCGGCGTGCGCGCGGTCATCGCCGAGAGTTTCGAGCGCATCCACCGCTCCAACCTCGTCGGCATGGGCGTCGTGCCCTTCGTCTTCGCCGAGGAAGGCACGTCCTGGCAGTCGCTCGGCATCAAGGGCGACGAAAAGG
Source organism: Aurantimonas sp. A2-1-M11 (assembly GCF_036549475.1). NCBI lineage: Bacteria > Pseudomonadati > Pseudomonadota > Alphaproteobacteria > Hyphomicrobiales > Aurantimonadaceae > Aurantimonas > Aurantimonas sp. A2-1-M11. The sequence continues at coordinate 6,716 of NZ_JAZHLI010000057.1, forward strand.
TGACCATCGACGGGCTGACCGACCTGAAGCCGCGCCAGATCCTGGAAGCCCGGATCGAGGCGGCCGACGGTTCCGTGCAGACGGTGAAGATCCAGGCCCGCATCGATACGCTGGACGAGCTGGATTACTACCGCAATGGCGGCATCCTGCAGTACGTCCTGCGCCGCCTGGCCGCCTGACCGGCGGGACATCACGGGTCCCGGGCCCACCTGAAGGAGCGAGGCCGCCGGTTCCTGAACCGGCGGCCTCGTCATTCCGACGACGCGCGATCCGTCACCGGCAAGTGACTAGCGGGTGTTCGCCCAGACCACTAGGTTCGCTTCATGAACACAGTTCCTGACATACCCCCACGGCCCTTCGTCACCGCGCCGCGGCCCCGGCATGCGCCGAGTGGCCAACCATGAGGGCCGTCCTTGCTGCGATCTGCGCTATCGGCTTCGCCCTCCTGCCGGTCGGCGGACCTGCATTGGCCGGCAAGATCGAGATCAGGCCCGTCGAGCAGGTGGTGGAACTCTTCACCAGCCAGGGCTGCTCCTCCTGTCCGCCCGCCGAACGCATCCTGACCGACCTTGCCAGCGAACCGGGTGTCCTGGCGCTCGCCTATCATGTCGATTACTGGGACTATATCGGCTGGCGCGACATCTTCGGCTCGGCCGAGAACACCGAGCGCCAGCGCGCCTATGCCTCGGCCTTCGGCACCACCACTATCTACACCCCGCAGGTCGTCGTGAACGGCATGGCCGACGCCATCGGCTCCCACGAGGGCAAGGTGCGGGCGCTGATGGACAAGCATCCCCTGTCGAGCGTCGGCAAGGGCGCCAGCGTGACCATGCGGGTCGAGGAAGACCGGCTGCATATCACCGCCGATGCGGCCCTGGCCGGGGCGGGCGGCAAGCACCCGGTCCTGATGCTCGTCACCTATGACGACGAGACCCGGACGGCGATCGGCTCCGGCGAGAACCGCGGCACCACGATCGTCAACACGCATGCGGTGCAGGACTGGCGAATCCTGGGCATGTGGGCGGGCCAGCCGCTGGAAATCGACCTGCCCCTGGACATGCTGACCCGGCCGCAGGGCGAGGATCGCGGCTGGGCGGCCCTCCTGCAATCGGTCACCGACAAGGGCGAACCGGGCCCGATCCTGGCCGCCGCACAGGTCGAGTATCACGAACGCTGACGCGCCGGGACGGCCGTTGCCGGGCTGCATCGTGCCTGCAGAATTGCGGTTGAACCGCTTGGGCCCGACCCCATTTCCGTGTCACCATATCGTCACGAGACAGGACGCGCCCCACGATGCGGCGCATTGACCGCAAGAGGGGCTGACTTGGATTCTTTCGGATCGAACGGCGACAACGCGTCCAATCTCGTCCCGTTTCCCGGCTCCCGCACGTCAGACCTGCCGATCGTCTCCTTCGACCGACGCGAACTGTCCCAGATCCTGCGCGTCTACGGCCGCATGGTCGCCGCCGGCGAATGGCGCGACTATGCGATCGACATGCTGAAGGACCGCGCGGTCTTCTCCGTCTTCCGGCGCACCAGCGAGATGCCGCTGTACCGGGTGGAGAAGAACCCCAAGCTCGCCCGCAAGCAGGGCGCCTACCAGGTGGTCGCCGCCGGCGGCCTGATCCTCAAGCGCGGCCACGACCTCGGGTCGGTGCTCGGCGTCTTCGACAAGAGCCTGAAGCGCACCGAGATCGGCTGAACCCTTCAGAGGGGCCGGCGTCAGACCGGGCGACGTGTCTCGTCCGGCAGGCTGGACGCGCCATCCCCGATCGGCATCTGCATCAGCACCGTGTCGATCCAGCGGCCGAACTTGTAGCCGGAATTCTCGAACACGCCGATCATCCGGAAGCCCGCCCGCTCGTGCAGGCGGATCGAGGGCGTGTGGTCGGAGCCCCCGATGACCGCGATCATCTGGCGAAAGCCGCTCTCTGCCGCCAGTTCCATCAGGCGCATCAGGAGATCGGTGCCGACCCCGCGGCCGCGCGCCCCGGGCGCCAGATACACCGAATCCTCCACCGCGAAGCGATAGGCCGGCCGGGTCCGGAAGGCATTGGCATAGGCGTAGCCGAGCACGGTGCCCGCGGCATCCTCCGCAACAATGTAGGGAAAGCCCTGCCCGGTGATCGCCTGGAAGCGCGCGGCCATCTCCGCCGCATCCGGCGGCACCAGTTCGAAGGAGGCGGTGCCGTAAAGGACAGCCTCCTCGTAGATGGCGGTCAAGGCGGGTACGTCCTCGATGGTGGCGGGGCGGATCGTGTGGGCACTCATCGGCGGCTGCGGCTCTTCCTGGGGGTTGGCACCGATCCTTGATGCACCGCCGTGCCGGCCGGATCAATGCTCCGCCGTCAGGTGTGCCGCGCGGATCGCGCGGAAAGCGGCCGGTCGCCGCCTGCCATCGCCGAACCCGCAGGCAAGAAAAAGGGCGACCCGCGGGCCGCCCTTTGCAGTCTCATTCCCTGAACGGGCAGACTATTCGCGGTTGCCGAACAGCTGCAGCAGGAACAGGAACATGTTCAGGAAGTCGAGATAGAGGCGCAGGGCGCCCATGACGGCCTTGCGGCCCATCACGGCCGAACCGTCGCCCTCATAGTACATTTCCTTGATCTGCTGCGTGTCGTAAGCCGTCAGGCCTGCGAAGACGAGCACGCCGATCACCGAGATCGCGAACTGCAGCGCCGGCGACGCAAGGAAGATGTTCACGACCATCGCGATGACGATGCCGATCACGCCCATGAACAGGAACGAGCCCCAGCCCGAAATGTCCTTCTTGGTCGTGTAGCCCCACAGCGACAGCGCGCCGAAGGACGCAGCCGTGATGAAGAACACCTGGGTGATCGATTCCGACGTGTAGATTAGGAAGATCGTCGACAGGGACAGACCGACCATGACCGCATAGGCCCAGAAGGTCGTCTGCGCTGCGGCGACGCTCATCTTGTTCACACGGAAGGACAGGAAGAACACCATTGCAAGCGGGGCAAGCATCAGCACCCACTTGAGCGGTGAGTTGTACACGACATTGCCGATCTCGGTCAGACCGACGACAGCGCCGGCGTCATTCGTCACGACCGCCATCGAATACAAGAGATATGCGGCGACGCCCGTCAGGGCCAGACCGCCAGCCATCAGGTTGTAGACCTTCAGCATGTAGCTGCGGAGGCCCTGGTCGATATCCGCTCTTGTACCGGCAGCGGGCACGGTGCGCGCGCTGGTATTCCGATAGTCCGCCATCGATTGAATTCCTTTCTGCGTGTCCCGTCCGGTGTCCATATCCGGCAGCTTTCGCCGGCCCATGGAGGCGCCGCTGGCGGGACGCCCAGCGATCCTGACGATAATATGCGGATCGCCCGCCTGCCACACAAGAGTGGAGGGCCGATCAACGACGAAAACGCGACGAAACGGGATTAATTCTGCGTTATCGCCCTGCCGCCGAGCGGACACAGGCCGCTCGGCGGCAGGGCGACGGCAATCCGCTCCGCCCGTTCGCGCCGTTCAGCCCCTCACAGATTGCGCAACACAGGCGCGGCCTTCTGGCCCAGCACCCGCCAGGTGCCGGCGAGGCCGATCCCGACCGTCAGGACCAGCGAGCCGCCCAGCGTCGTCAGCGCCACCGTCCAGTCGAAGACGAAGGGCAGTTGCATGATCTGGTCGACCACGAACCATGCTGCCGCCGCGCCCGCGCCGATGGCGAAGACGCCGGTGGCCAGGCCCAGCAGCAGATATTCGGTCGTGAAGGCCCGGATCAGCACCATGCGTGTCGCGCCCAGCGTCTTCAGGACGACCGCATCGTGCACCCGGCCCCGATTGCCGGCGGCAAGGGCGCCGGCCAGGACCAGCACCGAGGCGACCAGCGCCACCGCCGCCGCGACGCGGATTGCCAGCGCCAGCTGGGCGATCAGGCCGTTGATCGCGTCGAGCGCATCCTTGACCCGCACCGTCGTGACCGCCGGATAGGCGTTGGTGACCCGGTTGAGGAGCGTCTCCTCGGTCACCGCCGCATCCTGCGGCATCGACAGGGTCGCGAGCCAGGCATGGGGCGCGCCCGCGAAGGTGTTGGGCGAATAGACCATGATGAAGTTGATGGCCAGCGACTCCCACTCCACCGCCCGGAAGCTGGCGATGCGCGCGGTGATGTCGCGGCCGAGGACGTTCACGGTCAGCGTGTCGCCGATGGACAGCCCCAGTTCGCGGCCCTCCTCGGCGGCGAAGGAGACCAGCGGCTCGCCATCGTAGTCCTCCGGCCACCATTCGCCCTCGGTCAGCGAGGAATTGTCCGGCACGCTCGGCGCATAGGTCAGCCCCCGGTCGCCGCGCAGCACCCAGCCGCCCTCTTCCGGCGGCTCGATGGAGGCGACGTCCTGACCGTCGAGCGCCGTGATGCGGCCGCGCAGCATCGGCACGGCGTTCAGTTCCGCGTCCGGCGTGAGCTCGGCGATGGTCTGGCGGAAATCGCCGATCTCGCTGCTCTGGATGTCGACGAAGAAGAAGTTCGGCGCGCGCGAGGCGAGCCCGGTGCCGATCTCGCGCCGCAGGTCGTAGTCGATGGTGGCAAGAGCCACGAGCAGCGTCAGCCCGAGGCCGAGCGACAGGACGACCGATCCGGTCAGCGCGCCGGGGCGGTGGATGTTGCCGATTGCCAGCCGCAGCGGCGTCGAGCGCACCCGCGGCGCGCGCGACGCCAGCGATTCGATGCCGATGGCGACGACGCGCAGGATGACGAAGGCCGCTGCCGTGCCGCCGAGGAAGATCAGGGCGACCCGCCGGTCGCCGGCCATCGCCAGCGCCAGCAGCGCAATGACCAAAGCCAGCCCCAGCGCCGAGCCCAGATAGGCCCAGCGCATGCTGTAGCCGCCGGTCGCCCCGGCCTCGCGGAACAGGGCCGTGGCGGCGATGTCGCGGGTCCGCCCGAGGGGCAGCAGCGCGAAGGCGAGTGCCGTAAGGGCGCCGAAGATCGCGGCGACGAGCAGCGCGACGGGATAGATCGAGGCGTTGGCAGCCACCGGAATGACGCTCTCCAGAAGCCGCGCCGTCACGAAGGGCGCGATCGCCGCCAGCACCAGGCCGAGCGCGATGCCGACCGCCGCCAGCAGCATGATCTGGATGAGATAGACCATCACCACGAAGCTGCCGCCGGCACCGAGGCTCTTGAAGGTGGCGATGACCGCCCGCTTGGAATCCAGATAGGCGTTCACGGCGTTGGCGACGCCGACGCCGCCGACGATCAGCGCCGTCAGGCCGACCAGGGTCAGGAACTGGGAGAAGCGCTCGATGTTGCGCTGGAGCGAGGGCGCTGCCTCGGCCGCCGTGCGGATCTGGAAGCCCGACTGGGGAAACCGGTCATTGGCTTCCTCCGACAGGGCCTGCGCGTCACGGTTGCCGGACAGCCGGACCTTGTAGTCGTATTCGACGAGGCTGCCTGGCTGGATCAGCCCGGTCGCATCCAGCGCCGCGCGGGCGATCATCAGGCGCGGCGCGAAGTTGAAGCCGCCCGACAGGACGTCCGGCTCGCGGTCGATGACGCCGCGCAGTTCGATCTCGGAATTGCCGAGCCGGATCACCTGGCCCGGCTGCAAGCCCAGTCGGTCGTAGAGTTCGGACGCCGCCAGCGCGCCGAAGCGGCCGTCTCGCTCGGCCAGAAGGTCGTCGAGCGGGACGGCGGGCGTCGTCTCGAGCGTGCCGTACAGCGGATAGGCGCTGTCGATGGCCTTCACCTCGGCCAGCGACTGGTCGCTACCGTCGGGAAGCCGCACCATGGAGCGCAGCGACGCGGCCGCCGCCACGTCCCCCAACTCGTCGAAATAGGCCAGCTCCGGCGGCGTCGCCTCGCGCTGGACCAGCGCAAAGCGCAGGTCGCCACCGAGGATCGCCCGGCCTTCCTGGGCGATGCCGCTGGTCATCATCGTGGCGACGGAATTGACGGCGCCGATGGCCGCCACGCCGAGCGTGATGCAGGCCAGGAAGATGTAGAAACCCGAGAGGCCGCCGCGCATCTCGCGCAGGGCAAAGCGCAGCGCCAGCCGGAAATGGCTGCGCCCGCCGACCACGTCAGGGCGTGTCAGCGCCGGGCTCCCGCCGGTGGTTTCGGCAATGCTCATCCGGCTGCGCTTTCCAGATAATGCGCCGGGTCCGACGCATCCGTGCGGTCGCGGTCGTCGTAGATGACGCCGGAGCGGACCGCGATCTCGCGGCTGCAGCGATGGGCGAGGGCCGGATCGTGGGTGACGAGCACCAGCGTCATCTGGCGCCGCTCCTGCTCGGCAAAGAGCAGGTCGGTGATCTGGCGGCCGGTCTCCTGGTCGAGATTGCCGGTCGGCTCGTCGGCTATGAGGATCGCCGGCTCCGGCGCCAGCGCCCGCGCCATGGCGACGCGCTGCTGCTCGCCGCCCGACAATTCGCCGGGATAATGCGAGATGCGATCGGCAAGGCCCACCTGGCCGAGTTCGTGCGTCGCCCGCTCGAAGGCGTCCGGATGACCGGCAAGTTCCAAGGGCACGGCGACGTTTTCGAGCGCCGTCATGTTCGGGATCAGGTGGAAGGACTGGAAGACGATGCCGACATTCTGGCCCCGGAAGGCGGCGAGCTGGTCCTCGCTCAGGCCTTCGAGCGAAGACCCGGCGATCTCGACGACGCCCGAATCCGCCCGCTCCAGACCGGCCAGCACCATCAGCAGCGTCGACTTGCCGGACCCGGACGGGCCGACGATGCCGACGGATTCGCCCCGGTCGACGGACAGATGCACGCCCTTCAGGACATGGACTGCGCTTCGGCCGGACCCGAGCGTGAGATGAACGTTTTGTAACCGGATCGCTGGTTCTGCCAAGCTTGCCAGCTCCTATATGCGGGATCGACCGCCCCGGCCGGGGCCAGCGCTATATGGGTGTGCGATGCAACGCTTCCAACCGATCCTGTCGGCTCTGACAATGTTGTCATGGCTCATGCTGCCGGCCGCGGCGCTGGCACAGCAGCCTGCGACGGCGCCGGCGGCCGGCGAAACGCTGCAGATCGTCGCATTCGGGGACAGCCTGAGCGCCGGCTACGGCGTCAACCCGGGCGAGTCCTTCCCCGAACAGCTCCAGACCGCGCTGCGCGAGACCGGCCGCGACGTCGCCGTCGCCAATGCCGGCGTGTCCGGCGACACGACCAGCGGCGGGCTGGCACGGCTCGAATGGTCGGTGCCCCAGGACGCCGATCTCGTCATCGTCGAACTCGGCGCCAATGACGCCCTGCGCGGCATCGCGCCGCAGATCACCGAGCGCAATCTCGACCAGATCCTTGCCATGCTGCAGGGACGGGACCAGGCCGTACTCCTGGCCGGAATGATGGCGCCCCCGAACATGGGCGCCGATTATGCCGCGGATTTCGACGGAATCTACAAGCGCCTGGCCGACAAATACGACGTGGCGCTCTACCCGTTCTTCCTCGACGGCGTGGCCGCCGAGCCCGCACTCAACCAGGACGACGGCATGCATCCCAATGCAAAAGGCGTCGCGGTCATCGTCGCGCGGATCCTGCCGGCGGTCACCGAGGCGCTCGATGCGATCCGTGCGGAGCGGGGAACGGGCTGAGGCTCGCTGCCAGCCGGCGCAGCGGCGCGGTCAGGCTGCGCAGGCGCTTGCGCCGCCAGTCGATCATCGCGAAGGCGAAGGCTTCGGTCTCGTCCACCCATTCCCGGGTCAGGCTGCGGGCATCGGCATAGGGCCGCAGGATCTCAGCCGTCACGTCGCCGGCGACGAAGCTGAGGTCGGCGCCATGCCTGGCGGCGATCGCCTGCATCCGACGATTCTCGCGCAGGCAGGTCAGGAACAGCCGCCGCACGCCGCGATTGCGCGCACTGGCGACGAGGCGGCCGAACAGCCGGTCGCCATGGCCCTTGCCCTGATAGGCTCTCTCGATGGAAAACGCGCCCTCGGCCTCGTCGTGGGCGCCGGTCAGGAACCGCAGTTCCGCGGCACCGCGCAGTTCGCCGCAAAAGAACAGGCCCTTGACCAGCGTGTCGTCGCCGAGGGCGCACTCGGCATAGCGTTCCAGGAAATGGTCGTTGACGGCATTGCCGAAGCGCAGGCGTCGCGATTCCGGGTCCAGCCGCTTGAGATGGTCCAGCAGCAGCGGCTCCTCGCCGGGATGCAGGCGCCGGACATGCACCGGACCGAGCAACGCTGCAGGCGTCGGCGCTTCATTCGGCAGCGAGCCTGCAGCTGGGACAACTCGGGCGGCATACGGGACGTGAGACATGCTCTATTGCCTTGTAACGTCCTCCCGCGGCGATCTCCCGAACCGCAACCGTGAATATAATTGTGCATTGCGGGGCGAACAACGTGCCAAGAGCCTGTGCAGGGCTGCCCTGTCCTTGCCACATGGCTCGCGAGGTGAGACGATTCCTGCGATGGCAACACCGCCCGGAGGCTCTTCCGATGCCGCGACTGTTCACCGCCCTCGAAATCCCTCATGACATTGCGCTGTCGCTATCCTTCCTTCGGGGTGGGTTGCCGTCGGCCCGATGGATCGATCCCGAGAACTACCATCTGACCCTGCGCTTCATCGGCGACGTGGAACCGCGGCTGGCCGACGAGATCGTCGCCCGGCTCGACCGAGTCGACCGCCCGGCATTCTCCCTTTCCCTCAAGGGCGTCGCGGCCTTCGGATCCAAGAAGCCCCACTCGATCTATGCCGCAGTGGAGCCAACCACCGAACTGGCGGATCTCCAGGCCGAGATCGACCGGATCTGCCGCCGGGTGGGACTGCCCGCCGACCCGCGCAAATTCGTGCCGCATGTGACCATCGCCCGGCTGCGCCAGCCCAAGGCGGCAGACGTCGCACGCTACCTCGCCGGTCGCGGCAGTTTCCGCACCCTGCCCTTCAGGGTCTCACGCTTCGGCCTGTTCTCGGCAAGGGACTCGGTCGGCGGCGGTCCCTATATCCTGGAAGAGGGATTTCCCCTCGCCTCCGCAGCCGCCCCACGGCTCGACGCCGTGGTCGAGCCTGCGCTGCAGCGACGCTGCGCCTGAGGCCGAACGGACGGCCGCAAATCGGCCGGACCTTGAGACCGCGTCCGACCCGATCCATCTATCGTCCGCGACACGGAGGATGCGATGGCAATCGAGCGCGGCAAGATCGGCGAAATACTCAGCCCCGGCAGCGAGTCGGAGCAGGCCCGCCAGGAATCGGAGATCCGGCGGTCCTTCTTCGACACGGCACGGCGGGCGCTGCGCCACGTTCCCTTCATGGACGACGTGGTCGCGGCCTATTACTGCGCCCTCGACCCGAAGACGCCGGCCGCCAGCCGCGGCATCCTTCTCGCCGCCCTTGCCTATTTCGTGCTGCCCTTCGACATCGTGCCGGACTTCATCTTCGGTCTGGGCTTCACCGATGACATCGCGGTGCTCTGGGCTGCCTTCCGGTCCGTCCGCGACAACATCCGCCCCGAACACTACGTGAAGGCCCGCGAGGCGCTGGGCGAGATGGAAGACTGACGGCTGCGACGATAACGAGGCCGTCATCGGTCTCCCGACGTGGAGAATTTCGGCGCATCGAAGCAATTTTCGACGATATTTCCGCGCTTTGCGGCGATCGCGCCAAACTGTCGCCCGATTCTTTCCGTCTTTCACACTTCGTGAAATCCGGTCGGCCGGCACCGTCGGCGGGCGCGCCGAAGTCTGGCCTCGGGTACGACATCCCGCTGGCCGCCGCCGACACGATATTGGCCATGCACGGGTTTTCGAAAGATGTCTGGTCGCGCCTTGGGGCTTTGTTAACCAAGGATAAAGGCCCGGCAGCTAGGCTGCGACATCACTCTCGCTTCCGGCGTCACGCTGGTCGCGACAGTCCCATACCACGCACGCACACCGAAATGAGCGGGGAACCATGAACCTCAAGAACGTCCTGACGGTCTCTGCGGCCATTCTGATCTTCTCGAGTGCCGCCGGGGCGGCCCAGACCCCGACGCGCATGAATCAGTTCAACGCCTGGGGCACCTATTCCTATTCCGGTTCGGACGGGAAGATCTGCTACGTCCTGTCGACGCCGACCAAGATGACGCCGGCCAATGTCGATCACGGCGACATCTTCTTCCTGGTGTCGCAGAAGCCCGGCCAGGGCGTCTCTTACGAGCCGCAGGTCGTCATGGGCTACGCGCTGAAGGAAGGCTCCAAGGTCGTTGTCGACGTGGACGGCAAGGACTATTCCATGTTCGTCAAGGGCGAGTCCGCCTGGATGGAGAACGCCGCCGAAGAGCCCCAGCTCGTCGCCAATCTGCGCGCCGGCCGGGTGATGACCGTGGAAGCCACCTCCCAGCGTGGCACCGCCACCAGCTACACCTACTCGCTGTCGGGCGTGACCGCGGCGCTGAATTCGATCAACGACTGCAAGTGACCGCAGGCCGGCTTGGCCGGGGATCACATCGGTTCTGACGACGCCGGGCCAGGGGTCCGGCGTTTGTCGTTCTGGACGATGCCGATCGGGCTGACCTTGCGAAACCGGCCGGAAACCGTCATGTGACGGGGTGAATTTCCAGATTTCCGTCAGTCTCGCCGGTAGCTTGCCTGCGAAAGGACACGCCATGGCCGTCTCGCTCGATATCGCCCACGCCAGCAACCGCCAGGCGCCCCCCACCATGCCGGTGGCGGGCGACGACAAGCCGTCGCTGGTGGGCATGGACCGCGCCGCCCTCGCCGAGGCGCTGGTCGGCGTCGGCGTGCCCGACAAGCAGATCCGGATGCGCGTCGCGCAGCTCTGGCACTGGCTGTATGTGCGCGGCGTCGCCGACTTCTCGCAGATGGCCAATGTCGCCGGCACGCTGCGCCAGGCGCTGGACGACGCCTATACGATCGCCCGTCCCGAAGTGGTCGACGAGCAGATCTCCGTGGACGGCACCCGCAAATGGCTGTTCCGCTTTCCCGCCCGCGGCGCCGGACGCCCGGTCGAGATCGAGACCGTCTACATTCCCGAGGAAGGGCGCGGCACGCTCTGCATTTCCAGCCAGGTCGGCTGCACGCTGACCTGCACCTTCTGCCACACCGGCACCCAGCGGCTGGTCCGCAATCTTCTGCCCGACGAGATCATCGGCCAGATCCTGGCGGCCCGCGAGCGGCTCGGCGACCTGCCGGACGCCGCGACGCCGGCCGGCGCCATCGTGCCGACCGGCGGCCGGCTCGTGACGAACGTCGTCCTGATGGGCATGGGCGAGCCGCTCTACAATTACGACAATGTCCGCCAGGCGCTGTCCGTCGCCTCCGATGGCGAGGGCCTGTCCCTGTCGAAGCGCCGCATCACCCTGTCGACCTCGGGCGTCGTGCCGATGATCGTCAAGGCGGGCGAGGAGACCGGCGTCAGCCTGGCGATCTCGCTCCATGCGGTGCGCGACGAACTGCGCGACGAGCTGGTGCCGATCAACCGGAAATATCCGCTGAAGGAGCTGCTCGACGCCTGCCGCGCCTATCCCGGCCTGTCGAACGCCCGCCGCATCACCTTCGAATATGTGATGCTCAAGGGCGTCAACGATTCGATGGCCGACGCCAAGGAGCTCGTGCGCATGCTTCGCGGCATCCCCGCGAAGATCAACCTGATCCCCTTCAACCCCTGGCCGGGCTCGGTGCACGAATGCTCCGACTGGGACCAGATCGAGCGCTTTGCCGATTACGTGAACCAGGCCGGCTACGCCTCGCCGATCCGCACGCCGCGCGGCCGCGACATCTTCGCCGCCTGCGGCCAGCTGAAGTCGGAATCCGAGCGCATGAAGAAGACCGCCCGCGACCGGCTCGAATCCCTGCGGGCCAGCGAACTCGCCGCCGACTGATCGCGGCCGGCCCGGCATCCCGGCGATGGGGCGCCGGGGCCGCGCGCCACGTCAGGCCACGGACAGCTCGCGCTCGCCGGTCGGGAAGGATAAGTATCGCCGCATGAGCACCGTCCTGCGCTTCCTGTTCGTGATCCCGATCGGTTTCGTCGCCGCGGTGCTCGTCGCCGCCTTCGCCATGCTCTGGCCCTTCCTGGAGACGCCCGAGGGCCTCGCCGGCGGCGATCCGGTCTTCCTGTTCCACGCCGGCATCGCCTTCTTCGCCCAGGCCGCCCAGATCGGCTCGGTGGTGCTCGTCCCCTGGGCGTTGTTCATGGTGGCCACCGAGCTCCTGGCACTGTCGTCGATCCTGTTGCATGTGGCCGCCGGCTTCATCGGCGGCGTCGCGATCATCATCACCGCCTATGGCGGCACCTCGCCGCATATGAGCGTCCAGACGGCGATCATCGTCGCCGCCCTGTGCTTTGCCCTCGCCTACTGGATCGTCGCCGGTCGCTCCGCCGGCAGGTGGCGGCGCAAGTCCGGCCGCGCCGAAGCGCACGCCGACACCCCTGCAAGAGGATAATCCATGGCCCGCCGTCCCACCGATCCCCGCGCCGCCGCCGAGGCCGTCTTCAAGCCCGCCGCGCCCTCCACCGAGCGGTTGAAGGAAACCTCCACGGCCGTCCCGAACGCCAGGGAGATGGTCTCGCTGCGTCTCGACCGCGACGTCCTGGAGCATTTCCAGGAGGAGGGTCCCGGCTGGCAGGACCGCATCAACGCCGCCCTGCGCGAGGCGGCCGGCCTCTGATCCCGGGGCGCGTCGCAAGACGGCGAGCGCGAGACCTTGCCATCACGCTGCATTGCGGCAGATTGGCGCCATGATCACGATCCATCACCTCAACAATTCGCGCTCCCAGCGCATCCTCTGGCTGCTCGAGGAACTCGGCGTCCCTTATGAGGTCAAGCGCTACGAGCGAACCAGGGACCTGCAGGCCCCGAAGGAACTGAAGGCCGTGCATCGGCTCGGCAAGTCGCCGGTGCTGACCGACGGCGAGCGGACCGTCGCCGAGACCGGGGCGATCGTCGAATACATCCTCGCCGGCCATGGCGACGGCCGGCTGATGCCGCCGCCCGGCACCGACGACTACTGGGCGGCGCGGCAGTTCCTGCATTATGCCGAGGGTTCGGCCATGCCGCCGCTCTTCCTGATGCTGGTGCTGCAGATGATCCCCGACCGGGCGCCCTTCTTCGCCAAGCCGATCCTGAAGGCCTCGATGCAGAAGGTCGACGCCCTGCTGGTACGCCCGCAGCTCGCGCTCCATCTCGACCATTGGGAAGCCTCGCTCGGCGAGACCGGCTGGTTCGCCGGGCCGGAAATGACCGCCGCCGACATCATGATGAGCTTTCCCGTGGAGGCCGCGGCGCAGCGCTTCGGCTACGAGGACCGGCCGAAACTGCGCGACTTCCTGCTGCGCATCCACGAGCGCCCGGCCTATCGCCGCGGCCTGAGGCGCGGCGGGCCATACGCCTACGCCTGAACGGCGGATGTCGGCGCGCACGGCGCAGGCTGGGTCGGGCTTGGCGCCGGGCCCGGCCAGGCAGACGCATGCCGACGACGGCGATCACCGCCGCCACGACAGGGCCGCCGGCAGCGCTCCGATCCGTCAGGACGCCGCGAGCCCCTCGGACCGGCCGCCTCAGCGGCCCTGGGTCAGCAGGATCTTCACCGCAAAGGCCGAGAACACGCTGGCGAACAGCCAGTCGATCCCCCGCATGATCTTCGGCCGGCGCTTCAGCGCCGCGGCGAAGCGGTCTGCGGCCAGGATCATCGCCGCGCTCATCGGCACCGCCAGGACGATGAAGAACACGCCCAAGAAGAACAGCTTGCCGGCGACGTCGGAATCGCCCGCCGAGACGAACTGCGGCAGGAAGGTCACGAAGAACAGGATGATCTTCGGGTTGAGGAGATTGATGCCGATGCCGGTCAGCCAGTTTGACAGGAGGCTGTGCGGGCGCCGCGTCGCGGTGCCGTCCAAGTTGAAGGTGGCGTTTCCCCGGATCGCCTGCACGGCCAGATAGACCAGATAGCCGGCGCCGACGATCTTCAGCGCCAGGAAGGCCTGCGGCGAGGCGGCGATCAGCGCCGAGATGCCGAAGGCGGCAAGGCTGGTATGGACCAGGATGCCCGTCGCCGCGCCGAGCATCGCCGCAAAGCCCGCGGCCCGGCCCTCCGCCAGGGTGCGGCCGAGAAACAGGGTCATGTCCGGCCCCGGCGTGATCGTCAGCACGAATGCGGCGGCGACGAAGGCGAGCAGCGTCGCAAGATCGGGAAGGAAACTCATCGCACCCTCGACAGCCTTGGCAATCCTCGACCAGCAGCCCGGCGGCACCGAACCTACGCCGCAGACGGGCCGAACGCCACTCGCATTTCACCCCGAGCCGGCCCTCCCGGCGCGACGGCCCGTTTCCCTCGCGGCCCGCTTTGCGCTAGAGGCCATGCAAACGGCAAGACGGAAGAATCCATGGCACAGCATCGCGACATCAAGAAGGTCGTCCTCGCCTATTCGGGCGGCCTCGACACCTCGATCATCCTGAAATGGCTGCAGACCGAATACGGCGCGGAGGTCGTGACCTTCACCGCCGATCTCGGCCAGGGCGAGGAACTCGAGCCGGCCCGCCAGAAGGCCGAAATGATGGGGATCAAGGAGATCTACATCGAGGACGTGCGCGAGGAATTCTGCCGCGACTTCGTCTTCCCGATGTTCCGCGCCAACGCGGTCTATGAGGGCACCTATCTCCTGGGCACGTCCATCGCCCGGCCGCTGATCTCCAAGCGGCTGGTCGAGATCGCCCGCGAGACCGGAGCCGACGCCATCGCCCACGGTGCCACCGGCAAGGGCAACGACCAGGTGCGCTTCGAGCTGTCGGCCTATGCGCTGGCCCCCGACATCAAGGTCATCGCCCCCTGGCGCGACTGGGAGTTCAAGTCGCGCACCGACCTCCTCGACTTCGCCGAGAAGAACCAGATCACCGTCACCAAGGACAAGCGCGGCGAGGCCCCCTTCTCGGTCGACGCCAACCTGCTGCACTCCTCCTCCGAGGGCAAGGTCCTGGAAGATCCGGCGGAATCGGCCCCGCCCTACGTGTTCATGCGCACCGTCAGCCCCGAGGACGCGCCGGACCAGGCGACGATCATCACCGTCGGCTTCGAGAAGGGCGATCCGGTCTCCATCGACGGCCGGACGATGAAGCCGCACGAACTCCTGGCGGCGCTGAACGATCTGGGCCGCGACAACGGCATCGGCCGCCTCGACCTCGTCGAGAACCGCTTCGTCGGCATGAAGTCCCGCGGCATCTACGAGACGCCGGGCGGCACCATCCTGCTCGCCGCCCATCGCGCCATGGAATCCATCACCCTCGACCGCGGTGCCATGCACCTGAAGGACGAGCTGATGCCGCGCTATGCGGAGCTGATCTACAACGGCTTCTGGTTCTCGCCCGAGCGCGAGATGCTGCAGGCGGCGATCGATCACAGCCAGCGCCATGTCGAGGGCACGGTGCGTCTGAAGCTCTACAAGGGCAACGTCATCGTCGAGGGCCGCGAAAGCGCCAAGTCGCTGTATTCCGACGCGCTCGTCACCTTCGAGGACGATCACGGCGCCTACGATCAGAAGGACGCCGCCGGCTTCATCAAGCTGAACGCCCTGCGCCTCAGGACGCTCGCCAAGCGCGACGGCAGGTAGGCGCCGGCGCGCTCTCTCGATAACGCTCGAACAGCAAGGGCCCGGTGGAGCAATCCGCCGGGCTTTATTGTTGCATGGACCGGGCCGTCATCGGCCGACACCTGCCCTCCTGGCGACTGACTGTTCAGACCGCTTTTCGCGGGCCCATCCGATCCCCAGATAGATGATAGCCCGATCCCGAAAGGTTCCTTGCGATGATTCCCTATTCCGTCCTCGACCTGTCGCCGATCCCCGAAGGTGCGACCGCCGCCGACGCCCTGCACAATTCGGCCGATCTGGCGCGCCACGCCGAGGCCCTCGGCTACAAGCGCTACTGGATGGCCGAGCATCACAACATGACCGGCATCGCCAGTGCGGCGACGGCGGTGGCGCTGGGCTATGTGGCGGGCCAGACGACGACGATCCGCGTCGGCGCCGGCGGCGTGATGCTGCCGAACCATGCGCCGCTGGTCATCGCCGAGCAGTTCGGCACGCTGGCCACGCTCTATCCCGACCGGGTCGATCTCGGTCTCGGCCGGGCGCCGGGCACCGACCAGATGACCGCGCGGGCGCTGCGGCGCAGCCTCGACAATTCCGACAACTTCCCCCAGGACGTGATGGAGTTGATGGTCTATTTCGAAGAGGCCGAGCCGAACCAGCGCATCCGCGCGGTGCCGGGCGAAGGCACCCGCGTGCCGGTCTGGATCCTCGGCTCCAGCCTCTACGGCGCCCAGCTCGCGGCTCATCTCGGCCTGCCCTATGCCTTCGCCTCGCATTTCGCGCCCGGCGCCCTGGCCCAGGCCGTCGAGGTCTATCGCGACAGCTACCGCCCGTCGGAACGCTGGCCCGAGCCCCACTTCATGCTGGCGATCAACGTCTTCGCCGCCGACAGCGACGAGGCCGGCCGGGTGCTGAAATCCTCGATGCAGCAGGCCTTCGTCAACCTGCGCACCGGCCAGCCCGGGCCGCTGCCGCGGCCGGTGGACGATTTCGAGGCTCGCGTCGACCCGGCGGCGAGATCCATGGTCGACCAGGCCCTGTCGGTCTCGGCCACGGGCTCGCCGGCCAGCGTCGCGGCCAGCCTGGCGGCGCTGGTCGACACCTATCGTCCGGACGAGGTGATCCTCACCGGCCAGATCCACGACCACGCGGCACGCAAGCGCTCCTTCGAGATCGCCGCCGGCGCGATGCAGGAGATCGGCGCCCGCCGCGAGGCCGCCGAATAGGCTCGCGCGCATCGGAATGCCGCGTCCCGCCGCGCGACGGTCGCGTTGGGCTTTGCAGCGATGGGGCGCGGCGCTACAGCATCGGCGCGCAACCAACGCCGAGTGTTCCGATGCCCGCCCTCACCACGATCGGCTTCGATGCCGACGACACGCTCTGGCACAATGAGCGGTTCTACCAGCTCACCGAAGCGCGGTTCCGCGCGATGCTGGCCGACCATGCCGATGGCGAGCTGGTCTCCAGCCGGCTGCTCGAGGCCGAGCGCCGCAACCTTCGCCACTACGGCTTCGGCATCAAGGGCTTCGTCCTGTCGATGATCGAGACCGCCCTGGAGGTGACCGGCGACACCGCCTCGCCGGCCATCGTCCGGCAGATCCTCGACGCCGGTCGCGAGATGCTGGAGCATCCGGTGGAAACGCTGCCCGAGGCGCGCGAAACCCTTGCCGCGCTGGCCGGCGCCTACCGCCTGGTGCCGATCACCAAGGGCGATCTGTTCGACCAGGAGCGCAAGCTCGCCGCCTCCGGCATCGGCGACCATTTCGATGCGGTGGAAATCGTCAGCGACAAGACCGCGGCGACCTACCGGAAGCTGTTCGCCCGCCATGGCGACGGACCCGAGCGCGCCATGATGGTCGGCAATTCCCTGAAGTCGGATATCCTGCCGGCCCTGGCGGCGGGCAGCTTCGGCGTGCACGTCCCGCACGAGCTGACCTGGGCGCTGGACCACGCCGAGGCGCCCGAGGGGGCGCCGCGCTTCCGGCGGATCGACCGGCTCGGCCAGGTGACGCAGATCCTCGCCGACATCGGCTGACAGACCCCGCCTCGCCTGCTGCCTCAGTCGCGACCGGCCAGGTGCTGCGCCTTGCGCAGATCCGGGAACATCCACGACCACAGGCCGGCGACGCCGACCGTCGCGAGGCCGCCGAACACCACCGCCGGCACGGCGCCGATCCAGAAGGCCATCACCCCGGCGCGAAACTCGCCCAGTTCGTTGGACGCGCCGATGAAGACCATGTTGACCGCATTGACGCGGCCGCGAACCTCGTCCGGCGTCCACAGCTGCATGATCGTCTCCCGGATATAGACGCTGATCATGTCCGAGGCGCCCATGAAGATGAGGGCGACGATGGCCAGCCAAGGCACCGTCGCCAGGCCGAACACCGCCGTGAAGGCGCCGAACAGGGCGACGAAGACGAACATCTTGACGCCGGCCTGGGTCTTGATCGGATGGGCCGCGAGCCAGATCGCCATGGAAACCGCGCCGATGCCCGGCGCCGCGCGCAGCAGGCCGAGCCCCCAGGGGCCGACATGCAGAACGTCGCGGGCATAGACCGGCATCAGCGCCACCGCACCGCCGAGGAGCACGGCGAAGAGATCCAGCGAGATCGCGCCGAGGACCACCTTTTCCGACCAGATGAAGCGGAAGCCCGCGACGATGGTCTCGAAGCTCGCCGGCTCGGTGGAGCGCTTCTGGGCCGGCGGCGCGATGGTCAGGACGAGGATCGCGGCGGCCACGAACAGCGTCAGGCCGGTGCCATAGGCGGCCACCGGCGACACCCCGTAGAGCAGCCCGCCCGCCACCGGCCCGACGATCGCCGCGATCTGCCAGGAGGAGGAGTTCCAGGCGATCGCGTTGGCCAGCTCGCGCTTGGTGACGAGGTTGACCACCAGCGATTGCGAGGCCGGCCCGAAAAAGGCGCGGGCAATGCCGAAGCCGACGAGGATGGCGAAGACCGGATAGGGCGTGGCGAGGCCGTGCCAGGTCAAAAGCAGAAGGCCGAGAGCGCCGAGGGCCTCGACCAGGATGGCCACCGCCATGATCATCCGGCGCGAATAGCGATCCGCAGCGGCGCCGGTGACCAGCACCAGCACGAGCGCCGGCAGGAACTGGCAGAGGCCGACAATGCCCAGGTCCAGCGGATTGCGCGTCAGGTCGTAGATCTGCCAGCCGACGGAGACGACGACGACCTGGATGGCGAAGGTGGAGAAGAAGCGCGACAGCCAGTAGCGCAGGAAGCGGGGATTGCGGAAGGCGGCGAAGCGATCCTCGACCGGGATGGCGCTCGCCTCCAGATCGTCGGGTGCGGCGGAACCGGTCTTGCTGTCCTGTGTCACCCACGCACCTGTCCGGATCCTGCCGGCAACACCGGGGCACGGCGGTTCATGACGGCGCGATGACCTGGAAGGAAATGGCGGCTGGTGGAGCTGAGCGGGGCGTATCCCCGGTCGGGAAGAAAGACAATAATTCCAATTGCCTGTTGAAATTCAGTGACTTCCGGGTACGATGCCTGGGTACGATCTTGGGTACGCAGAAGGGCCAGAATGCCGCGAACATCAGCCAATAAGAAGATGTATCTTGAAAAGCATGGGGCCAAATGGAGGGTCTCCGTCGATGTCCCTCGGGAGCTTCGGGACAAGCTGGGAACCAAGCTGAAGCGATCCCTCTACACTGACAGTCTTACAGTTGCCAATCAGCGGAAGTGGCCGGTAGTTGCTGAGTTCAAGGAGCTTATCGGGCGCGAAAGGTCAGGCGGCGCGGCGTATGCTTCGCTGCAACAGGAAGCCTTGGGTCTGGCAAGCGACATCAGACATTCCGAAAGCGAGAACCACCGCGAGTTTCTGAGCTTGGTCATCGCTGATCGCGCCCGCGAGATCGCAGGGCCTCCAGTGAGGGATACGTTTGACCCCGATCAGGATCATATGGTTCCCCAGTACGCCCCAGAGCGGGAACGTAAGGCGCTGCAGTTCGCGAAGATGGCTCGAGGCCAAGCTGTCCCAATCGATCTGCATCATAGCAGATACCTCGAACAGCTTGCTGTGAAACCTCGGACCCGTAGTGATGACGAACGGGCGATGAAGTTTCTCCTTGAGTGGTGCCGTCGAGAGGACATCCCACCCCATCTCGACACATTCACCGAAAGATCAGCCGTCCGCTTTATGGATGACATCGCCACGATTGCCGCCAGCAGCCATCCGGTGACGCTCAACAAGTGCGTATTTCGCTGATCGTGAGCGTCGATTTCATTCCATCGTGAGCGCTGATTTCAGACGATCGTGAGCACGCATTTCGCGCGATCATGAGCGGAGCGCTCCGGCCGATTGGT